>JAUVGS010000458.1 GCA_030593665.1 Chitinivibrionales bacterium
GCATGGCGACCAGATTCCAACATTCAGTTTGGGACATGCAGGTGCAACTATGACTATCTCTGCGGCGGATACCAAATTGTTCAATATTCAGGCATTAAGTACGATAACGGATGTGGCTGTAGGTATTACAATGGGAGCGACCTCAGACAGGTCTATAATCGAAAACTGTGAATTCAGAGACACCGCGGCCAATAAAGACCTTTTGGTTGGTATTTCTATTGCGGCAGCGGCTAACGGAGTTAAAATTCTGAATAATGATTTCAGGACTACAGCGGCGGCTGGTACTAACAATGCTATTCTGTCAGCGGCGGTTACGGACTTAGAGGTGCGGGATAATATAGCGTTTGGTAAATTTGCTACAGGTGTTATGAAAACGTCTGGTGTTCTTACAAGAGCAAATATTAGGAACAACGTTTTTGTGAATGCAGAAGCGGCTGTTGCTATAGCATTAAGCGGTACTACCTCAACCGGTATTTTAGCCAATAATCGTCTTGGCGGAACTACAAGTATAGCCGCAGCGCTTACTGGTGATAACGCAATGTGGTGTTTTGAAAATTATGTTACCGGTGCAGTGGCAAAGAGTGGTATTTTGAATCCTGTAGCGGATGCGGATTAAACTAAATAAAGAAGGGGTAACACCCTTCTTTATAGTATGGAGGATTTTAATATGATAGTTATAGATGTTACAATCGAAGTTCCGCTTACAACAGCGAAAGATGTTTATATTCTTGCGCCCGCGAGAGGTGTAGTTTCAGCAGCCAAGGCTGTATATAATGAGGAAACTGATGAAGATGAAACAGTCGATATTTTAAGGGCGACCACATCTGTTAATAAAATTACCCCGCCTGCGGATGCGACAGCTGAAGGAACAGTTGTTACTGGTGTTCCTGATGCAACAAACAAAGCACTTGTTTTTGATCCTGCCTCATCCACAGTTGCTAATCAGGTAATGAAGGTTTCAATGCCCAATACGTTTGATACTGCCGGAATGTTGGGTTTGACAATTTGGTTTGACGACAGCGCTTTCGTTGAGCAAACATCTGTGGAAAGTTGAAAAATTTAGTCGTTCGGTAGAGGTTGGATAACTGCCCAACCCCTACCGATACGGTAATTGAGCATAGGTAATTTATGACCTTCTCTGATTTTAAGACAGAAATATCCAACGTTGTTATGTTGCAAGAGCCGATGTATTTAGACCTTATTTTGGACAGCAGGATAAACAATGCGGTGTCGATGATTGCAGGGGGAGTACGCATGCCAGACGGTATATCTCCGCCATTGCCAGATTTATATTCCTCGGCTGTAGTTGAGACCACTACAAACGCTTATGCAGATTTACCAGCTACATACCAAAGGCATGTCTTCTATATTGTTAACCCCAATTCAGAAAAAATAGCCCCCCCACAGGGCGGTGATTACTATTCATTCCTTTTGTTTCTAAAGCAAGCAACCAAAAAAGATTTAAGTAGTACTGGTACGGTCACGGAAGTAGCTGTCAAAGGGACGAAGTTATACTATCAGGGAATCCCAGCAGCCGCAGCGGATTTAACTGTTAATTTTTATAGAAAGCCAGTTGATATGTTAGCTGACGACTCTACACCGGACGGGATACCAGATCACCTTCAAAGACGGTTAATCGTAAATTATGTAGTCAAAGAAATATACGGGGAAGCCGTTAAAAGAGACAAAACAACACACGACAAATTAAATTATCATGCAACAGAATTCTTTTCTGCCATGCAGGATCTGATTGATTTTATAGGCGCAGACGATGAACCTATGTATATTGGAAGCGCAGATACAAACCTCTGGAATTTATAAGAGAAGAAACAGCAGAAAAGATAAACTACCATGAAACAAGTTTTTGGACTGCTATGATAAATCTATCTGATTACGTGGGCAGAGATAAGCAGCCACGCTATATAGGAGGATAAATGTCTGGTACGAGAGTATTGGGAGATATATTTGAAGCGACAGAAGGTGGGTTAAAATTAAAAAACCGACTGGCTAAAACCAAAAGAACACCAATAGCCTTTGTTTCAGGTGAAACAGAAGAGTCGTTTACGATGAAAGCCTCTGCAACGATAAAAAGAGTGATTTTGGAAATGCCGGCTTTTGCAAACGCTGTTGTAACCGGTGCTATCAAAATTGAAAATTCGGACGGCGTGGCCGTTTATGAAAAAACAGGCATGGCCGAAGATGAAACGCACGTAAGAACAACTAATGAATCTATGGTAGGTGAGAATACGGTTACAGTTACGCTCTCAGAAGACCCTTTGGGCTCGGGAACATGCTATGTAACTTTGTATCTGGAGGGGAATTAAGGGGAATTAAGGGGAATTAAAATGGCAAAAGGTAAACCCAAAAAAGATGGCAGCGGCGGTGGCACAAGAAAAAACCAAGGCCGTGGTGGATGTAAAAATACTAAAAAGACCGGAAAGGGAAAATAAAGCAATATGGCCTCGCAACAAACATCCGGAACGCTTGCAAGTGAAATTATTTTAAGGGCAAGGGACTATCTGAATGAAGCAGCCGAGGGTTTTTTCCTTGATTCACGAATGTTGGCGTGGCTGAACGAAGGCACTAAGGATATTGTTGTACGTACTCATTGTCTTGAG
>JAUVGS010000163.1 GCA_030593665.1 Chitinivibrionales bacterium
ATTCGGGAAATATTATTGTCCATGCAAACAGCATCATCCTTTGGATCAAGAGGTTGATTTACTCTGTCCTTGCGAAGAAATCGACAAAGAGGTCGAAGATTATGGGCATTGTACATGTAAAGTGTTTTACAAAAAGAGAGAGGAGTAAAGTATGCCGGGAGGTGATGGAACAGGGCCATCAGGGCAAGGAGGAGGAAGGAAACAGAATTTTGAAGCAAGCCTTGAGATAGACAGCAGACGAACGGGCAACCTGTTCGGGGCAGGCCTTGGAGGTTACTGCAAATGCCCTGGTTGTGGATACATTATACCTCACTCACCGGCACAGCCCTGTAATTTGACCACGTGTCCAAAATGCGGAACGGTAATGAGAAAAGGATAATTCAATTATTCGAAAGGAGGTACAGCATGCCGAGAGGTGACGGAGCAGGACCGATGGGTCAGGGAATGGGAAGAGGAAGAACTTCAGGTGCAGGACGAGGGCGAATGGGCGGTCAATTTGCAGCAGGCCCGGGAGGAAACTGTGTATGTCCGGGCTGTGGATACAGTGTTCCGCATTCGCCGGGACAGCCCTGTAATCAAAAACAGTGCCCGAAATGCGGCGCAGTTATGACAAGAGGTTAATAAACTATCAATAAAAAAGGAGGCTTATTATGCCAGGAGGAGATGGAACAGGACCCGGAGGAATGGGCCCAATGACAGGAAGGGCTGTGGGTTATTGTGCAGGATACCCGGTGCAGGGTTATATGAATCCTGTTTCCGGACGAGGATATGGATTTGGCCGAGGATTCGGCCGCGGTCGCGGTGGCTGGGGACAGCGCAACAGGTTCTATGCCACAGGCCTGACAGGATGGCAACGCGGTGCTTATGATTATCCGGCTATTGGAAACTACGGTTGGGGAGCGCCTAATTACAGTGTACCATACGGCGCACCGGCCGCTCCAACCAAAGAACAGGAATTGGATATGTTAAAAGGCCAGTCCGAGTATCTGGAGGATGCGCTGGAAGGAATCAACAAACGTATCAAGGAGATTGGGACGGAGAAGAAGTAACCCTGAAGTGACAGGTATGACGGGAGGAAAATATCCTCCCGTTATACTTGCCTCTTTTTGTATAATGAAAACAATACTCTATCCGTCTTGTATTTTAACAAAGGAAATCTAATGAAAATAGCCGTTACATCCACAGGTTCAGATCTTTCCAGTACCGTTGAAGCTCGTTTCGGCAGATGCGCCTGTTTTATTATCCTGGATACCGATACCATGGAATTCGAGGCAATAGAAAATCCGAATATCGCATTGGGCGGCGGTGCGGGTATTCAGTCAGCGCAACTGATGTCGGAAAAAGGCGTCAAAACTGTACTTACCGGTAATTGCGGGCCCAATGCATTTCAAACCTTTGGCGCTGCAGGTATACGGGTAATTACAGGCGTGAGTGGTATTGTAAAAGATGCCGTTGAGCAGTTCAAAGTAGGAACTTTTTTAAGTGCAGAAGGCCCGAATGTAGCAAGCCATTTCGGTATGGGAACACCGGTGAATCAAACAGGACTGTCAGATAATTCCATGGAGACGGGAGGCGGTATGCAAAGAGGTACGGGAGGCGGTTTGGGCATGGGAAGAGGCATGGGTCGTGGTATGGGTGGCGGCCGCGGTATGGGCCGCGGCATGGGTCAGGGTATGGGCGGCGGCATGGGCCGTGGTATGGGGAGAGGCATGGGAACCGGGATGCCGGAAAATTTCCAACCGGCTCCTCCGGTTAATCCCGGTTTTCAAAAACAAACGTCAGGCACAGTAAGTCGTGAGCAGGAACTTGCAATGCTGAGAGACCAGGCACAGGCAATGGAAGCACAAATGAGTGAAATTAATGCACGAATACATGATCTGGATAAGGGCAGGAAAGACTTAAAACTGATCGCCTGTGTTGAAACAAAAAAATGTGACGGTTGCAGCTTGTGTCTGCCGGAGTGTCCCACATCGGCAATCGCTCTTGTTGACAATATTGCCCAAATCGATACCACGAAATGTACAGGCTGCGGGCAGTGTGTTGCTATATGCCCATGTGATGCTATTTCCCTGAAGAAAGGTTAATTGCGGCAAGTATACCATTATGGCGTTTTGATATGTGATAAAGTAAAAATTGTATATTAGATACGAATACGTACTATACATTATATTATACAAAAATGGAGTCAGTATTCTATGCCGACGTATGAATATGAATGCAATAAATGTGGAAATTATTTTGAAAAATTTCAGAATATGAGTGATGAACCGATTAAAGTATGTCATGAATGTGGCGGGCAGGTAACACGTCTTATAGGCGCGGGAGCCGGAATAATTTTCAAAGGCAGCGGTTTCTATGCGACAGACTATGGACAACAATCCGGTCCGCGGACGCGATGCGGAAAAGATACCACCTGCTGCGGCAGGGATGTGCCGTGTGACAGTCCTCCGTGTAATGATTAAAAAAATAGCAGGAGTTTGAAATGGCACCACCGTACAAGGCAAATAAAATTGATATCGGGTATCATCCTGAAGGGTATCGAATTGACAAGACAGCATCTCCGATGAATCGTTATACGCAGTGGGAAATTGATTCCGATGGTAAATGGGCGAAACCAAAGCCTGTCTGTTTTCATGCATTTCCGGAGGATGGCTGGATAACGGTTGATAAGTTCGAATGGGGTGACATAGAACTAAAACAGGGGTTATAACATGTCTGTTTTTTTAACTATAAAGGAGCCGTCGAATGGTAGAGATTGTATCTGATGCTACTTTCAACACTGAAGTTATTGAAGCAAAAGTACCCGTGTTGGTTGACTTCTGGGCACCTTGGTGCGGCCCGTGTAAAATAGTCGGGCCAATAATGGAAAAATTGAGTGAGAAGACCGGCGATAAAGTAAAAGTTCTAAAATTAAATGTGGATGAGAATCCTATATCTGCCGGTAACTATAAAATAACCGGAATTCCTACTGTAATGCTTTTTAGAAATGGTGTTGTTGAAAAACAGCTCGTGGGTGTTCAGCAGGAGAGCGTATATCTGGATACTATAAAAGGATATAACGGAGGTAATGTATAATGCCTATCTATGAATATACCTGTCAGGAATGTGGAACTGACTTTGAAGAACTTGTTACCATCAAGGCCCGGGATAACCCTCCCTGCCCTTCCTGTGATTCTCACAAAACAGAAAAAAAGATGTCTGTGTTTGGCGGTATTGGCGGTTCAGGATGCAGTGATACATCAAGTGGCAGTTCAAAGTTTACCTGAGCACCATAAATATGAGATCGGTCAGATCTCAATGATAACATTAAATATATACCTGTAATTTTAAACCGGGAGATACAGAAATGCCTATAATGGAAATAAGTGTTGTTCCAATTGGAACTAATTCTCCTTCGGTAAGCAAGTATATCGCAGCTACCCTTGCTAAACTCAAGAAGGAAAATGGTGTAAAATATAAGCTGACTCCTATGGCAACAATTGTTGAGGCAAGAAATATAGGCAAACTGTTTCGCATTGCAGAAAAGATGCATACATGCACAATAGAACAAGGCGCAAATAGAGTTTTTATGGTTATTAAAATTGACGATCGGCTCGATAAGGATTTAACGATGAAAGGTAAAATCGAGTCGGTCGAGGAAAAAATAAAGTAGTGTATATTAAGAGGAAGAGAGGGAAAAGAGAATAAATTACGATTACGATTACGAAAAAAAATAAAGAAAGGAAAAACAGATGCAGATAGTTGTTGCAAGCGGAAAAGGCGGCACAGGGAAAACAACGGTCGCGTTGAATCTGGCACATATTGTTTCACAAAAAGGAACAGGAGTCAAATACCTTGATTGCGATGTTGAAGAACCGAATGGACACCTTTTCTTAAACCCTGAAATTGACAACAAAAGAACCGTCGGCATACTGGTACCTGAAATAGATGAGTCAAAATGTACTGCATGCGGACTCTGTGCAAAGATATGTGAGTTTAAATCCATAGCAGCTCTTGCGGATAAAATACTGATATTTCCGGAACTGTGTCATGGGTGCGGTGGGTGTAAGGAGGTATGCCCGGAAGATGCTATCAGTGAAATAAGCAGGGACGTCGGCGTCATAGAAACCGGAAATGCCTCACCGATACAGTTTGTCCACGGCAAACTACGTATTGGCGAAGCTATGAGCCCGCCACTTATACGTGAGGTAAAAAAGGAAATTGATACTGCTATGATAAATATCATAGACGTGCCTCCCGGAACATCCTGCCCTGTTATTACGGCCATCAAAGATACCGACTTTGTGGTGCTGGTAACGGAACCGACCCCCTTCGCGTTGCATGACCTCAGTCTTGCGCTTGACATGGTAAAAGAACTTGGGCTGCCGCATGGTGTGGTTGTAAACAGGCATGAAGACAATAATTTGCTGGCACGGTTGTTTTGCAAAGAACATAATGTTTCCGTCCTTGCTGAAGTACCGGATGATCGAAGGGTGGCTGAGGCATATTCAATCGGAAAGCTGGCATCAAAAGAGGTGCCGGGATTTTATGATTGCTTTTTGAACCTCTGGGAAGAAATCCAAAAACATTTGAAAAAATAAACAATATAACAGCATTTAAAAAAAGGAATAGATTCATGAAAGAAATTGTGGTAATCAGCGGTAAAGGCGGCACAGGGAAAACAAGTGTAGTTGCCTCTTTTGCAGCACTGGCTGAAAACCCGGTGCTTGCAGACTGTGATGTTGACGCAGCCGATCTTCACCTGGTGCTTTCACCGCAAATAAAACATCGACAGGATTTCAGCGGGGGTAAAAGCGCCCAAATAATGCCTGATAAATGTACCGGTTGCGGAAAATGCTATGAACTTTGTCGTTTCGATGCAGTAAAAAAGATACCAGCCGAAGAGGGTGTAACATATGAGATTGATCCTGTTGCGTGTGAAGGATGCGGTGTATGCGCCTGGTTCTGCCCTGAAAAAACAATTTCCTTTGAAAATGTTAAAAACGGTGAATGGTTTATTTCAGATACGCGCTATGGCCCCATGGTGCATGCCAAACTGGGAATCGCAGAAGAAAACTCCGGGAAACTGGTAACGCTGGTAAGAAAAGAAGCAAAGAAAATTGCAGACAATACCAGGTGCTCATATATTATTGTTGACGGCTCTCCCGGAATCGGCTGCCCGGTTATTGCATCTATCGGCGGATCGGACCTTGTGATAATTGTGAGTGAGCCGACATTGTCCGGTGAACACGACCTTGAACGGGTAGCGGAACTTGCAAAACATTTTGGTATTCCGGCAATGGTCTGTATAAATAAATATGACATCAACCGCGACATGACAAAACGTATTGAAGAAAAATCGAGGGCTATGGGACTTTCTCTTGCGGGTAACATCCGGTATGACAAACTGGTAACAAAGGCGCAGATAGCCGAGGCTGCAGTTGTTGAATATACCAATCTTCCTGTGGCTGATGATATCAGGGATGTATGGCGGAATGTGGTCGGCGTTTTTGAAAACGGAGGAACTGGAGAACATGGGAAATGAAGGTGATGGAAGACATTCCGTTGAAGGTTTAATGCTAAGCCCCGAAAACATGGGCCGCCTGAATGACCCGGACGGTTCGGCATGGATAAAAGGATTATGCGGCGACACTATAGAGATGTATCTGATTATCGAAGACGACAAAATCACAAAAGC
>JAUVGS010000422.1 GCA_030593665.1 Chitinivibrionales bacterium
GTATCGTCGATGCCGGCATAAATAGTGAAAGTGGTATCAAAAGGGAGATAGTTCTGCAGCGTAGACCGGAAGCGTACCGGATAGGAGCCCCGTGCAAAATGAGTTGCATGAAAGGTGCCGGTGCTATCTTCAGGTACCAGATAGCGGTTTGTACCGGGCAGTAAACCGATAATATATCGGCTGTCGGTATGGTAACGATGCTTGACAATACAGTGTAAAACCCCTGGTGGTTGAAGGGTATCCGCTAACGTATCATAACCTGTTGACCCATTGGTAATTTTTATGCCGGCTCTGAAAGAAAGCTCACCGTCTTTCTCGCCAAACGCATTATATTCGCCATCACACAATATGTTCAAAGTATAGCGTCCATTCGAGTCGGTATAGATAGAATCAACATGGATTTCAGCGGTTGGCTGAGCGATGTCATGAACATTGATAAAACGTACTAAAGCATGAGCGGCAACAGTTGTGTCTGATTTGTACAGGAGGCTTGTTGATTTCGAGATAGTACCGGTGTTCTCTGTGGGAGTTTGTGAATTATATGCGCAGGTAAAAAAGAAGAGAATAGACAGAATGAGAAAAAGGGTAAATATAGTTTTATTTATTCGAATACGACCCGCATTTATTACATTTCCGGCGCTATTTGAAGGGGTAACTAAATCGTCTGTTTTGTTATTCATTTAGTCCTGTGATGAAAGACGGAATGAACAGAGCGTTTTCAGATGACCTTCGGGGTAGAGGTTGAGATACGTTATATAATCCCTTCGCGCCCAGGCATGTTGATTGAGTTTTTCATAACAGTCGGCCCGTTCGAAGAGCGCGTTGCCGAGGTAGCTGCTTTCGGGATACTCTTTCAGAAGTTTTGAATACCATTTGATGGCCATGTGATAGTCTTTAATGTCAAGGCGCATGATATTCGCCAGAGTGTATACTGATTTCTCGACAACATCACTTGATTTAAAAAGGTCGATGTGATATTGATAGGTACCGACCGCTTTTGCATATTTACCGTTGATATATTGTATTTCACCCAGTTTCGCGTATGCCGATTCGATCCAGGCGCCGTCAGGATAGTGTTTGATGTAAGTGAGTATGTCCTTCTCCGCACCCTCATAGTCCTGCAGGCAGTTTGCTTTTACCGTGATAATTTCCCACAGCACATTGCTCTTCTCAACGTCAACCGCCGTTTTTTCATACCGTTCGGTTAATACTTTAACGGTATTCTCAAAGTTACCCATTCCCTTGTAGCAAGCTGATATTTTACTCATAATACGTATTTTTTCAGTAATACTGATCTCAGGCAGTTCTTTTAGTGAATCGAGAATAACAAGCGCTTTTTGATATTCATCGACAGTCATCTGCATAAGCGCTTCAACAAACGCAGGATTCAGGATAAAGCCGAAGTCCTTTGTTGGCGGTGTTGATTGAACATGCTGCAACGGTTTCTTTGGTGTGTGTATTCGCGTCCGGATTCGCTTAGCAGGTTTTTTGTATGCAACCGGTTTTACAACTTCAGCGGCGTCTATTTCAGGATGTAATTGAGCAGTGATAAATGCTGAGTTGAGTTTTTTGAGTGAGATAGCATCTTCCCAGATTTTATAATCCTCAAGGGTAAGTTTCAGTTCATAGGTTCCTTCCGGGTAGGTGATAGCTAATGGTGCTCTGCCGATAAGTTTATCACCGATGAATATCTTTGCGCCTTCAGGTATGGATATGATATCCAGAAGGCCGGTCGGTATACTCTCCCCGGTACTCATTTCGCCTGCAAGCCTGAGTAATGATAGTGCATGGATATTCATCTGCTCATCTGATGCAGATTCCGGAGTATCCAATGTCTTATTTTCCACTGATATTGTCTGGCCTGATTGAACCAGCTCGCGTGTCTTGGGATTTTTCTGCCCTGAGATTGCAACTTTACCCTTTATGACAGTAAGGTTGGTAGTTTTCTGTGATGGTGAAACTGCGACACTGAAAATGGTACCGATTACTGAGCAGGAAGCATCCGCGGTTTTAACGGTGAATGCCTGACTCCGTTTACGTTTGCTTACTGAAGCAAGAATACTGCCGCTGTGCAGGTAAAGATCGATGCCACGGGTATCAGCCTTATGTACGGTCAGTTTTGTTTTCTCAGAGAGAATAAAACTGCTGCCTTCATCGATTCGGACGATACACGTGGCATTCTCTGCTGTTTCAAAGACTTGCCCCTTAAATAAATAAGGTGGCTGTTGGTTTTTGAATAGTGCTCTCCCTGTAAAGGCATTTTTACATAGTTTATAGGTGACTTCACCTTTAATACCGAGGATCCGGGAATAAGCAAGGGGTTTTGGAGTCGAGCGGTAAGCAACATAAAAGGAGCCGAATCCCATCATAAGAATCAGGCACACTGCAGCAGCAAATGCCACTATTCTTTGAGGAAAAACAGTAGCCGATCGGACTGAAAAGGGCAGTAGCATTTCTCTCTTCTGAGATGGCGCTTTCTCCATTTCGTCCATGCGGGCAAAGAGTGTATTCTCCAGCACCTGCCACTCATGTTGAGCCTTTGTCTCTTTAGGCACAGTACTCAGTAGAGAGCGCAAGTTCTGAATTTTCGGTAGTTTTTCCTGATTTAATAACTTATCCATGATCTATATCCAAATAATTACGTAAATGCCATGCTAATTCTTTTCGTCCGTGAAAAAGTCTTGATTTTATTGTTCCTATCGGTTTTTTGAGTACTTTTGAGATTTCCTGCAGGGAAAATCCCTCCATTTCAAACATTGTTACAACCAGGCGTTTCTCAATACTCAGTTTATTAAGTCCGATATAAATCTGTTCAGTTAACTCCTTGTTTTCGCTCTCTTCGT
>JAUVGS010000343.1 GCA_030593665.1 Chitinivibrionales bacterium
GAGCAGAAGGTTTTTTAGCTTCAGTGGTTTTTTCATCAACCTTCTTTTTTCTTGTCTTTAAATCGCTTGAAATTAAATCCCTTTTTTGATGAACAGCAATATATCTAGCCAGCTTTTTATCTCTTAGCGATTTGACTGTTAAATTTACATCTTTTTTGGATGAAAAAGGGCCAACGTAAACTATATACCAGTGTCCCTGGTCTGCAATTTTTTTGTATTTTACGATTACTTTATATCCATGTTTCTGAAGTTTCTCGATAGAACTTATGGTATCTTTTTTGATACGAAAAGAACCTGTATGTAGATAATAGTAGTATTTAGTGGCGCTTAAAGTAATATCCGGACATGAAAATATGACAGATATCATAATTAGTGTCGATAAGAAATGTCTAAAACAATAAGCTTTTTTTTCTTTAGTTCGGCTATTTTGCATCAATCAGTCTCCTGATTCGGCATAAAGATTACTTTTTATATTCAAGAAGGAAAATACTTATCATGCCCGTTCCATAATTTTCAAACAATTTAGTATAATATTTTTTAATTATCATATTTCAGCTTTACACTGTTCACAAAATCATACAACTTCATTTACAAAAATATAATTATCTTTCCAAAATGTTTCTAATCCACCATCAGTTACATCATAACCAAAAGATATAACTACATATTTAATTCGATATTCTAATTGGAACACATTTTGCATTAACATAACTTCACGTTCTCCGAATTACACGTTCCAAGCAAATTTCTTAGGAAATATTGTACAAAAGAGGAAAAGCTATGCGAAAAGCAATATACACCCTATCCATCTGGAAAGTCATCATATTTTTCTTTTTATTCTTCCTTTCTTTCCAGACCTTATGCTTTGCGGCAGATATTACGCTACGATGGGATGCGAATACCGAGACTGATCTTGCAGGTTATAAACTCTATTATAAAACCGACACACCCGGGTCTCCTTATGATGGCACGGGAGCTGATCAGGGACCTTCACCCATAGACATCCCGCTTGGCAGCTTGAGTAACCCGGGCAATCCTGAATCTACAATTACCGGGCTTGATGCAAGCCACATATATTTTCTTGTTATTACCGCATATGATACCGAAGGAAACGAAAGCGGTTATTCCAACGAGGTATCTACCTTTTATATTTCTTCGCCACAAAACGGTTTCTGTGTCAACCATACCGACCATACGTCATTTAACGTGTCAGGACGGGGAGCCGGCGGAGCTAATGTAGAAATCTATTCAGGCGGCACACTGGTAGGAACAACAACAGCAAATGCGGACGGCAGCTGGTCAGCGGACGTTAATTTTACATCCGTAAGTGAAGGTGCGGTCAGCTTGAGTGCTAAAATAAATACAGTCACTTCAAATATTGTTACCGGAACACTCGATATTTCTGCCCCACAAATCAGCTCAAACCCGACAGTAACCGGAGTAACCGAAAATTCTGCTGTTATTGAATGGGCAACAAACGAGCCGGGCAGCAGCGTAGTCCAGTATGGCACTTCCAGCAGCGGTTGGGGAAGTTATACATTAAACCAAAATATTGCCGATTTGACCTCAAATCATAGCATAACATTAACCGGGCTTTCGGAAAACACCACATATTTTTATCGTGTAGGATCCACGGATGCCTCCGGTAACGGCCCTGATCAAATCCCAAATACCACAAATCCTTCTGCCGAGTACACTTTTAGCACCGTCCAGTCATATCCTCCATCAATAGTAGAGTTTCCCACTATTGATTTTGATAATAATACTATAACTATTACCTTCAACAAACCGAATATGCAAAATGCAACCGTTGAAGCAAATTACAGCTTCAGCCCTTCCCTTAATTTTGTCACCACCGGCGGATCCGATGACATAAGCAATACAAGCGGAAGCACATATCGTCTCTCTATGGCTTCCATTCCACATAACACTGTTTTAACATTGACTGCAAGCAATATTACAGATTCCGGCGGTAATGCTGTAAACCCCAGCTCCATCAGGATCAACGACAATGACAACGATGACATGGCTGATGACTGGGAAGTCGATAATGGATTAAACCCGGCTTTTGATGACAGAACCCAGGACCTGGACGGCGACGGCTACACAAATTACCAGGAATATATAAGCAACACTGATCCCGGCGATGGCGCTTCAACACCTTTTGAAATAATAGAGACTCTACCACATCATAATTCCGGAATCATTGATTCCTGGCGTGTACCGAACAATTCTTCCTTTGCTGTTCTTATAGATTCTGCCAATGGAATTAATATAAATCAAAACAGCATCACCTTTATCATCGATGATGGTGACCGGATTTATAATCGAACATTAAGTTCCGATACGGTACGGGTAGTGAAACTGACCGACGACGATGATTCCCGGGTTACCTTGCTCTGGGCTGTTTATGACCGTTCCAGAGATACTTATGGAAATTATGAATTTGATAATAACGTAAACATTCAAATTGACGCATATGACACATACGGCAACTCGATGAACCAGGCAAGTTATGATTTTAATGTTGAATCCGAGGCAGAGAATGATGAAGCCCATGATCCGGCCAATCTGCCTGATACCGGTCCTGTTGATCCTGCAGATCCAGCTTTTAGCGGAGCTTATGATACAGGTATCCAGGTAAACAGTGGTGATCTTGAGGGCGCTAAGATTGTTTATAACAGCTTTGAACCGGTTCCTCCAGCGTTTGGACCTGTCGATGAAATTCCAGCAATCGATTTACCAGGTGTAGACTCGGTTGGAATGCCCATACATTTCCAGCCACCTACGATTTTCGATACACCTGTCAAGGTTTTCATCCCATGCCCGGGATATACTGATGTTAGCAGCCTTAGTGTATATTATTATAATGGAACCAACAGTGTATTGGCTTGTGATGCTGACGGTAATATCCAGCCGGCAGGTGAAGGCTGGATGGTTCCGGGATCAAGGATTAATCACAACAACGGAAATCCATCTACCATAGAAATCCAGGTATATCATTTCTCCGGAATTCAGGCAGGAACATCCTCGGTTACTGGTTCGTCAGGAGGCGGTGATGACAGTGCCGCCGGAGGGGGTTGTTTTATAGCTACCGCCACTTTTGACTCAAGAACCGAAAGGCATGTTCAAATTTTGTGTGAATTTAGAGATAAGTATCTTTTAACCAATGGCATAGGCAGGAAAATTGTAGATTTTTACTACAAAAATTCTCCGCCCATTGCCGATTATCTGCGCAGGCATCCCGGCCCAAGAAAAGTTGCAGGGTATGCGCTTATCCCGGTGACAATTCTGGCTTATCTGATGCTTTTTGACAGCACGCTTCTTTTATTGCTGTTTAT
>JAUVGS010000235.1 GCA_030593665.1 Chitinivibrionales bacterium
GGTCCGTGAGATTGACACCTATCCACATCTTGGCTATAAAGTAACAGGGTTTGTAGACGATGACGGGAGAAAAAAAGGTTCCACCTGCGGGAATTTACCGGTGTTCGGCACCTATTCGAACCTTCCTGAAATTATTAAAAAGCAGCGGGTCAGCGGACTGATTATTTCGCATGTCTCAACCTCTGCCAATGAAATACTGCGCATTCTCAAATATTGCGGCGAATGTAACGTCACGGTTTACATGGTCCCGACATTACTTGATGTTATATCCGGCCATTTAAAAACACACCAGATATTCGGGGTACCGCTCATCGTTCTTCTTCAGGACCACATGCCGCCCTGGCAGGCACAGGTGAAACGTATTGTTGATGTCCTGGTTGCGATACTGGTTCTGATTGTGGGAGCACCTTTCTGGCTGTTTTTAGCACTACTCATCCGCATGACCTCACAGGGCGCCTCGTTATTCAAGCAGGAACGGATCGGGCAGAACGGCAAGCCCTTTATTATGATCAAGTACCGTTCCATGCGGCAGGATGCCGAGAAAATGACCGGTCCCAAATGGGCTGAGGAAGATGATCCGCGTATTACGCCATTGGGCAGATTACTGCGCAAAGCACGGCTCGACGAAATCCCGCAATTTATCAACGTGCTTAAGGGCGAAATGAGTCTGGTCGGCCCCCGGCCGGAACGCGCCTATTTTATTGAAAAATTGAAGGAAGACATCCCCTGGTATATCCGGCGTATTAAAATGAAACCCGGAATAACCGGCTGGGCACAGGTTAAGCATAAATATGACGCTACGATCGAAGATGTGAAGCAGAAAGTTATTTATGACCTGTATTACTTCGAGAATATGTCCCTCCTGCTCGATCTTAAGATTATCCTCAGAACTATCCTTGTGGTCTTTACCGGAAAAGGTGCACGGTAGAAACACTATCCCTTTTGTAACCGTTCACAGGTTCAGGGGTTCAAATAAATATAAGAACTCGGTATACTACGCGAGTTTCTTTCCCTTTATTATCGTCCTCGTCCCTCCTCCTCGTCCTCGATCCGTTTTTTCCCAGTTAAAAAGAAAAAACCGAGGACGAGGAGGAGGAGGAGGACACCTGAACCCGTATACGCTTACTCCCTTTTTAATATGAAGATTTAATCCGACCGGCGCAGTTTTCGAAATTTACACAACACAAGTTGACATGCCTGCTATAATCACTGTATAATCAGATACACATTATATCGTAATAAATATTTCTTTAGAAAGGATCGACTGTGATGAAGTGTATCAGATATTCCTTTTATATCCTGTTTATCCTGTTCAATGCAGGATTGACGTTTGCGGAAGTAGCCCCTGCCGGCATAGCCGAGCCGGTTCCTCTTGTCGCAGTTAACGCACTTGAAGGGCGCGGTATTGATGCCAATGAAGCTGCGACATTAACCGATGTCCTGCGCGTCAAATTGATGAAATCGAAAAAATATGAAGTAATGGAACGGGGTCAGATGGAAACGATACTCAAGGAACAGGCCTTTCAACAGAGCGGCGCCTGTACTGATCAGGAGTGTATCGTTGAAATGGGCCAGATACTCGGCATCGAACAGATTATTGCGGGATCAATAGGCAAAGTTGGTTCAGCATATTCCATTAATGTCAGAATAATTTCAGTAAAAACCGGGAAAATTCTCAATTCCGTTTCACACAGTTATACCGGCCCTATTGAAAATTTACTTACGACCGAGATGACTGTAGTTGCAAACAAACTTTGCGGGATAGAGACAGTTTACGAGGAACGGGCTTTAAAAAAACAACGCAAAAAAAATCCGAAAAAAAAACGCAGGAACTTTATTGTCGGCGGTGCAGCACTACTTGCCGCAGGCGGAGGAGTTGCATTGTTTTTTATTCTGCGTGATGATGAAGAGGCAGCGGACGAAACTGCAACATTGGGGGTAACATGGCCAACACAATAAGAATTCTATATGCCTTGTGTGTACTTTTAATACTGGTGTTTTGCATCTCCTGTACCAACAATGTATCAGGAACTTCTTCAGACGAAAGCCCTTCGGTTGCTCTTGCTTTACGAGTGCCTTATACCTATCAGGAACCCAAAAAAGTGATTGTAAATCTCAGCGTAGGCAATAACAACTACACCGATGAAACTGGATTTCTGAATCAAGACGGTATAACGTTTACCGACTTACCCCTGGGGGAAGCCTGTATCAATGTAGATGCCTTTACCGAAAACATGGTAAAAATTCTTGATGGCAGAGCAGAGACACATTTGAACGCCGGGTCTAATAACATCAACGTTCTTCTTAATAACGTCTTCCTTTCCTACTATATCAATGATATATCAGCGAACACCTTCATGCAAAATCCTACTGACAAATCGGATTTCTGGAATGCCAATTATCCCAAGAGCTTTATTCATCTGGAGATGAATACTCCGCAAACCATAGTTGAAGTACGGGCTGCTTACGGCGTACGGGGGTACTACTTCCTTTTCGAAATTTCCGACCATGATTACATGATCGGACCAACTGACCAAGTTAATGAATACGGTGAATGGTTGAATGATGCGGTAATAGTGTATATCGCAAAAAGCGCCTCTACCGATATGGCTGAATTTGACGGTCCGAATCGATCTTATATACGCATACAATGTATGGTTGGCGCTGACCCGCCGGAAAACGGACCCATAAAAATCACAGAATTTATCGGTACGAATGTGGATGATTTTCAAGAGAATACCATAAATAATTTTGCAGACGGCAGAATCATTCAAAAAGATGCGGTAAATAGAATCTTTGAACTATTTGTTGATGACAATTATCTAAAAATTAATGGTGACCCGTCTGAACGGGTGGCATTTGCTGTACGATATATAAATAATACACAAGGCAGCGCCCCTAAAATGGTTGACTGGAAGAATAAAAGAGAATTCGATCCAAAAACCGATAGAGAGCCCTGGGGTAATCTTGAACTGCGACAACCATAGAATTCCCCTTATTCTGTAGCCGCTATTTTCCCGGAAAGAATCTTTGCACAGAACTGTGGCAGCTATGATTTTTTGTATATGAATACTCCCTTCATTTCTGTTATAATCCCAACGTTTAACCGCAAAACACTCTGCAAAAAGGCAATTACTTCCGTCCTGAACCAGACCTATACAAATTACGAACTCCTTGTGATAGACGACTGTTCTACTGATGGCACTTCTTTGGATATTCTCTTCGGGGGAAAGGGTAATCGAAAACACTGCCGTTATTTTTCACTTCCCTGTAACACCGGTGTTGCCTATGCCAGGAATTACGGCGTTGCGCAGGCAGAGGGTGCATGGGTCGCATTCCTCGACTCCGATGATGAGTGGCATCCGAAAAAAATAGCGAAACAGACTGCATGGATTCGAACACACCCGGAATGTAACATTGTACAAACGAAAGAAATCTGGATCAGAAAAGGGAAACGGGTTAATCCGCCGAAAACGCATGAAAAAATCGCCGGGGATATCTTCAAAGAGAGCCTTGAACGCTGTATGATCACGCCCTCCTCGGTTATGATAAAACGGGATTTTTTCATGGCAGTGGGGAAATTCAACGAATCGCTTCCGGCGTGCGAAGATTATGATCTATGGCTGCGTATCACTCTCAATCACCCGGTTGGGCTTGTTGATGAATATCTACTCACCCGCCATGGAGGGCGGGAGGATCAGCTCTCTTATTATATCGGCATCCTTGACAAGTTTCGCGTCAGGTCTTTGCTTCAAATACTTGCACATGAACACCCCGATTCTGAGCAGCAACAATTAATTTATACAACACTTGTCAGGAAAGCCGAAATCGTAGCCAATGGCGCTAAAAAAAGAAACAAGGTAAATGAGTATGAACGATTCACCACTATTGCAAATCTATATCGAAAGTTCCTTTGATAGACTACCAAAAAAACTTTCTGTAACAATTGACAGTATTACTATCAGCCAACTGGCTTTGCCTGATGATCTTTTTGATATACAGACACCGTTCCCGGATACTACGCTGTTTAATGCCATCAATCCACCGGTTATTATTCCCGGCGCGGAGAATACCTATACGATCATTGATGGATGCAAACGGTATCAGTACCACAAGAGTAATAACCGGACATCCCTGCCATGCATGATAATCACAACACCGTGCGACACATTCACCCGTGGACTTCTTCGTATCGCCCTGAACCTGCACCGGCCAACCCTTCTTCGTGAACAGTATCTTTTCCTGTTATGGTTTAAAAAGAACTGCCCGGAAGAAGCGTTTGCATCAACCGCTCAAAAAGCAGGCTTTTCACCGCGGAATATACAGCAGTTGTTACAGTTGTATAACAGCGAAGATCATGTTAAAGAAGCGGTATTTGAAGGAACTATCGACCTGTCACTTATAGCGTTATTCGAGGTTTTTACCGTTGAGGACCAGTTGTATT
>JAUVGS010000519.1 GCA_030593665.1 Chitinivibrionales bacterium
GCGTGTGTATTTATCTGAACTTGATTATGATCTGATGGTTGAGCTTCGATATGCCTATAATACCGGTATCACAGGGCGGGAATGGGTGGAATTCAAGCGGAACGATTCGAACTCCTGCCGCTATATCCCTGCGGATGATGACACGGTAGTATGTGTGGAACGTTCGAAAGCTCGTGAAAATGTTATGTACCGTGAGCTGCTCGACTATGATCTTACACCCTACCATAGGATTAATTTTATACCGTCTGTTGACAAACGTGAGTGGGTAACCGACAGGCTCCCGGAACTTGATAGAAAAGGGTATGAGATTTTCGGCCATAAGAAACTCATAGCCGGCACCACGCGGTATTGTAAACCAAAACTCGATGTGATTATTTCCGCGAAAGGGGAGTGCTCTTTTACCTGCTCGATTACTGCTGATTTCGCAGGTATCCCGGCATCATTGGCAGCACTCATTCATGCGGTACGGATGGAAAGTAATTATATCAGACTCAATGACGGCAGTTCTGGTGTCATGCCGCAAACCTGGACCAAGGTGCTGAAAAATATTTTTTCAATAATCAAAGTGGTGCCTGACGATGAATACATTACTGTTTCTCAAAGGCATCTGCCGTTGTTGGATATGGTCTATTCTCTCGCGGATACAAAAAAGGTCGATGATGAATATAATCGGCAGATCCAACAATTACGACACTTTAACGGCATTAAAATACAACCGCAGCCGGAACATTTTAACGGCACTATGCGGCCCTATCAGAAAGCCGGCTTTGACTGGTTTTATTTCCTGCAGCAATTCCATTTTGGCGGGTGTCTTGCCGACGATATGGGCCTGGGGAAGACTGTGCAGACACTGGCCTTGCTCCAGAATGAGAAAAACAGGCGCCTTTTGGTAAAAACAAGCATTATTATAGTTCCAACCACGGTATTGTTCAATTGGGATCGTGAAGCGCGTGTTTTTACTCCAACTCTGCTTATAGCAATCTATTACGGGCGAACCAGAAAACGCATTTTCTCAGCGTTGAATATGGCAGATGTTGTTTTAACTACGTATGGTACTGTATTACGGGATATTGATCTCCTTAAAGAGATGGAGTATAACTATGTAATTCTTGATGAATCACAGACAATCAAGAATCCAACTTCCCGGATTATTCAAGCGATACGGCAGTTAAAAGGGCAGCATAAGCTTGGATTAAGCGGTACTCCGATTGAGAATAGCCTCGCTGAATTATGGTCGCTTTTTTCGTTTCTCAACCCCGGAATGTTTGGCCAGCTCAGTTCGTTCCGCCGCAATATCGTTAAGCCTATTGAGGTTGATAATGACTCTTCAGCACTTGCAATAGTCAAAAAGATGATTTTTCCGTTTATTCTGAGACGCACAAAACAACAGGTCGCAAAGGAACTGCCGCCAAAAACTGAAAGTGTAGTATATACTGAAATGCTGCCGAAGCAGAAAAAATTCTACGATATCACTCGTGAAGCCTATTTAAGCAAAATTATGGATTCGATCGACAAGTATGGTGTTGAGCGCTCAGGTATTCAGGTTATCGAAGGTATGCTGCGTTTGCGGCAGGTGTGCTGCCATCCTGCCCTTATCGAACCTGATTTCAATGGTAATTCAGGGAAATTTGTACTATTTGATGAATACCTGGAAAATATCCTTGCCGGAGGACATAGGGCACTGGTGTTTTCTCAATTTGAATCTGTACTACAACTATTGAAAAAGCGTCTTAATGAAGAACATATTCCTTATGAATTATTAACCGGCAAGACTCGCAATCGTGAGAAAGTGGTTATGAACTTCAGGGAGAATCAAATTCCTGTTTTCCTTATCTCACTCAAAGCCGGTGGGGTAGGGTTGAATCTCGTTGAGGCCGATTATGTCATCCATATGGATCCCTGGTGGAATCCAGCAGTTGAAAATCAGGCTTCAGACCGTGCCCATCGTATCGGACAGACCAAGGAAGTGTTCGTGTATAAGTTTATTACGGTTGATTCGATTGAAGAACGTGTATTGCGGATGCAGGTTATGAAAAAGGCCCTGTCAAATTCAATCATCCAAACAGAAAAGTCTTTCTTCAAGAGTCTGACC
>JAUVGS010000158.1 GCA_030593665.1 Chitinivibrionales bacterium
TATACAAATGGCATGGCCGGGTGAAGTAACCGTGACATTGCAGAACGGCGCAAATGACTATACCGGGTGCAGAGATGTTCATATCGGGAATGAAGAAGGTAATCCCTGCTCTGACGGAGTAAACAACGGGGAATATACCAAGCTGGTTCTGACCTTTTTCAAGTCTTGAGACGGCGACATAACATGGGCCCGGGTGGCCGTTGCATTCGACCTTTCCGTCATTCCTGCGGATGCGGTTATCAGCAACGCGGAATTAGCCGTGTATAAATTCGATGAGTTTATGCTTGCCAAAGGAGAAGCTGATAATACAATCCATACAATAACCGCTCACTGGCAGGAATCCGGAACCAATTGGAGCCAGCCATGGACAAAGGAGGGTGGGGATTATGTGGTGCCGGAGATTGACAATTACCATTACGACGGCACGGAGAATAATGTATGGCAAACGTTTCATGTAACCGCAACGGTGAAAGAATTTCATGCGAATCCCGACAAAAACTATGGGTTTATGATAATTTCCGATCCTGATAATGACGACGACATACAGGCAAGCTATTACCATTCATCGGAATCTTCCGATACAAAGAAACGGCCTAAATTAACGATTACCTATGAAGGGACTACATATACTGTCGGCGATGTCTCAAAAAGTATTAAACAAAGTATAAAGATACATAGAACGTCGAATTCGATTTTACTTTATTTACCCTTCAGCGGCAATTATTCTATTGTCATTTCTGAGATTCTGGGAAGAGAGATTTATTCACATACTGTAAAGGATGGCCGGAACAGGTATGCAATGCCGCTTCCCGCAACATCGGGTGCGTATATTGTCAACGTGCGCGGCCCGAAAGAAAAAGCGGCGGGGAAGTTCTTGTTTGTCCGGTAGTCGTAACGATTTGAGAGGGAAAAACAATTGAGTGAGAGCGAACGATCTGAAAAAATGAATCGGGAAGTTGAATAAAAAGATGAAATATTCTATGGTTGGATTTAAACCTATAGATAAGCGACTGGCCGGGAGTTTTTTCGCTATGCTCTATGCCGGCCTATCGATTTGCCCCAAAAAGCCGGATTCCGGCCTAAAAGCATGCGGGAATGACGGCAAACAGGTGCTTTTTGGACAGATATTAATTACACTATACCACTATCTGCAAACAAGACCTATTACGACCTGCTTTTTATTCAGAACAGTTTGGTTCCGCACAGCGCTGACCAGATACAAGCCGGATGCCATTTCAGGAAGTTTAACTTGAGATTGACTATTATTACATGGATGTAAGAAAATATTTTTTCCCGATAAGTCAGTTATTACAATCTTATCACCCTTTTGTAAATTGTAACCAGGGTAAAGAATGTCGTTGGTGATTGTAAAGTAAGGTGTCGGTGTACCTTTGTTAAATGAAGTGAAATCAATATTGGTAGGAGCTTCTTCTGTTGTAAATGAAAATTTAATTTCTGAAGTTTTGGAGCCGTATTTTCGAATGAAATTTACGTAATATTTTGTATCAGACTCCAGATCCTCAATTTTCGTTTTGGAAGGACTCAGTGACAGGTTTTCTGAATTACCATATTGCTGAGTTTTTCCCCATTCCAGTTTGTAAGTGTGACCGCTGCTCTTTTTATCATGCCAGTCAATTTCTGCATAGGTTTGACAGGCAGCTCCCGTGTCAATAATAAGTTGTCCCGTAGCGGATGTCACTCCATCAATGTCAGGAATCCTGGAACAATCTTCCTGGCCAATACAGAGGGACCCCAAAAACAGGAGTGACAAAAAGGAAATAACGTGAATTTTGATGTGGCTATTCATAGTACACCTCCACAGATTATAGATAAACGTAAAGACATTTCAGTAGTATATAACTACCCCTATATACAGCTATTGCAGGCTATATAACGCTATTCAACAGGTCGAATATTGATCTGAAACGGCAACTAATTATGTAGAAAGAATTAGAATTCTTCCCTTCCCTTTTACTAAAATAATCAATGTTATTTAGCGAGTGTTATTTTTTATTGGAGTACTGGGAAGTACCTGTGGTAGCGGTGGGGTCCAGTTCGAAAGTTCAACATTGCTGATTTCACATTGTCCTATGTACACATTTTTTTTGCAATGAGCCGGGGGAGGGGGCGGTTTTAGTGTTTACCAAGATATAAGCAAAAAATGGCCAAATAAGGCTTTAAACGCAAAGTTCACAATTCTTGTGAGCAATTTATTCTGGCTATAGTATAAATTTTAGGCTATATTATAAATAGGAAGTTGTAAGACTTCTGCATGATTTGTTCACAGAGTGAGTCATTCGGGTCTTATAACTACTTTAATCTACAATAACTTATGCATTTGGGAGAGGGGAGGACAATGCGTAGGTTTACTTCAAGAGGGACTGACGTCCACTCATACTGTTATTAATACTCTCTGCAAAGATATTAGCTGGTGCGTATACTTTTACCAGCAATGCAATACTGTTGGTACGAGGTCAAATTCGGTGATCGTAGAATTATCAATCGTGAGGTAATTGCAAAAGTCGAACTATAATAGAAAAACTCCTCATAAGTCCCCACTTGAGGGGGATTTCGGGGGTGTTAGTGAGACTTTTGCAATTACCTCGTGGATGTTTACATTTTTTTTAGCCGTTACCTTTAAAGGAGGGTATAATGAAATCTCTTTTTACTATTCTGATTTGCATGAGTTTGACCATTTACAGCCGAACGGTACCATTAAACTTTATTAAAGCAGATTACCCGATTATTGTATCCGATGAGAAGGACGGTGTCGTGATACTGTCCCTGTCTCTTGATGAGATAAAAGTTAATGACATTGATGTGGAGGGTACGACCTACCAATATATTGGTTTGCGGGGATTTGGTCATTTTTATGATCTTGGTTCGCCCCGGGTTCCGTATCGTGCGATAAATCTTGCAACGGCCGGCACGCCAAATGTTAAAATTACCATTCTTGAAGCGGATGAGATTATTTTGAAAGACTATCTGCTGCACCCCTGTCTTGAACTTCAGGCCGGAGTTGCCGGAGTTGAAGATAAGCTGCCTCCTTTCAGGAAGAATCAGACTCTCTACTCGACCAACCGGTTTTATCCGGCGCAGCCTTTTAAAGTTTTAGAGACACAAACACTTCAGGGTGTACCGGTAACCCGTATTGCGATACTGCCAATTTCTCATAATCCGGTAACAAAAGAGCTCAAAGTGTATAAAAATCTTAAACTCAGGATAAGCTATATAAAAGCCACTGATAACCATCTCTCATATTTGCATGGAAATTCATTTAAGCTTCTTAAGAACTCAGTTGTAAACAAGAAACCGCTTCTTGATTTTGCCAGAAGAAATTCAATGGATACGTATGGCGGTTCGGTGTTAATCATTACCCATAGTAAATATGATGAAGCCGCAGAAACACTGGCCCAATGGCAGCGTATGAAGGGATATGATGTTGCTATAGAATCAGGTTCGTCCTGGTCAACCAGTAATATTAAAAGCACTATTCGGGACAAGTATAATAATTCCAATCCAAAGCTCGGCTATTTTATCCTGTTAGGAGACCATAATGATGTCCCGGCAGAAATGAAAAGCAATGTGGCAACAGACAACTATTATGCATCCATGGATAGCGATTATAAACCGGAAGTTGCACGGGGGCGTATGTCTGTATCGAGCAATACCGAGGCTATGCGGTTTGTCAACAAGATAATCCAGTATGAAAAGAATCCAACGGATGATGCGGATTTTTATAAGAAGGGCCTGGCCTGCGGTGAGTATTCCGACCGTGAAGGTGACGTGGGTTATGCTGATCGAAGGTTCGCACAGACTATCGAAGATATAAAACTACATCTGGATTCTCTTGGGTATGAAAATGAACGTGTCTATTATGCCCGCTCAAATGTTACTCCCAAATACTGGAACAGGGGAAGCTATTCCTGGGGAGAGCCTATTCCCGATTATCTTAAAAAGCCAACCTTTCCGTGGGATGGGAGCGGTAGTGATGTTGCGAGTGCCATTAACAAAGGTGTTTTTCTCATTTATCAATATGATCATGGCATGGAAAAAGGATGGGGTGCGCCTAATTTTACCAATACACACGTCAGTACACTTACCAATGGGGATAAACTTCCTATCCTTTACAGCATCAACTGCCTGACTGGAAAATTCAATGCGAGCGATGTCTGTTTTTGTGAAAAACTAACCCGTATGGATGGTGGCGTTGTTGGTATTTATGGCGCGACAACCCTTAGTTACAGCGGGCCAAATGAAGCGATACTTGAAGGGCTCATTGACGCTACGTGGCCGGAACTTCTCCTTAAAACTCCTAACACGCCAAATCCTAACGTGAAAGATCATGACCGAATATTCGTCATGGGTGATATTATTACTCAGGGTATGATCAGAATGACGGAAACATGGTCATCATCACACGAGAAGCACTACACAATGTATCACTGGTTCGGTGATCCGACTATGCGTGTCTGGACAATGAAGCCCCGTGATATAACTGTCAGTCACACTGATAAAGTTGGAACTGACGCCACTACGTTCGAGTTGAAGGGCATGAATATCACGGAAGGGTGCGCGACACTGTATAATATCGCTGACAAGAAGATTATCGGGAAGGTTATGATTAGCGGAGCTGCGGCAGCTTTAAGCATTACAAGCCCTATGAGTAATGGAAAGGCAACGCTTACTATTACCTCGCAGGATTACAGACCATATATAAAAGAACTGGAAGTAGGAAATACAAGCATTACCAGTGTATCGCTCAAAAGTGTTCCCTCTATTTCTATTGTCGGATCAAAGTTGCATGTTGTTCTTCCAAAAAACCGGGATTCCCGGATTACTCTTAATAATGTGAAAGGAAGAATGATAAAGGAATGGAACAAAAGTAATTTGAATAACTCAGGGACAACGAGTATTGATTTGAGAGATATTGGTATTAACAGTGGTATTTACTTTGTTAGATATTATGCTGGTGATAAGGTTTTTCAGAAACAGGTTACCTTTATGAAATAGGTATTTGTTTTTGATCATCGGTAGTTTTGTGGGAAATATAAACGTGTTAGTGGAGTAAGTTGTAGTAGGAATCTCGTGGGGAACTACGTCGTGAGAGGCTGGGTAACTTCGGGTTTAGCTTAATCATGGGTGTTTCAAGCTGTTTCTGTGTACGATTGCTTTATCCACCCTATGTGGGCTAAAAACGAAACTAAGACAATTTAGCCCGGACTTTTGCGGCGGGTGTTTTTGGATAACATGTTTAATTTCAACCAGCCTCGTTTTTTCCGACAACCGAACGATTTCCGGGAAAAGTTATCACGGAAATTCGTGATAGTTGCCTTTTTACATTTTTTTTCACCGCGCGTACAAATACACAACATAGAGAATTGAACCTATGATTTTTCGGGAATCTTGAAAATATTTCTGGATTAAACAAGGCTTTGTTCAGGCACTGCACCAAAAAACAACAAAATGTGACCACCGTCACAGACAAACTGAAATCTATTTCGTATTTTATCAGTAAAAAAAATGGTATATCGCTATAAAAATTAGTAGTTTTAATGATGCAAGCTTTGCATATCAGTACCCATTGCAAAATCAGAGATCCAGACCCGGCGCAATTCATTTTGTCGCAAATTCATATTTCAGGGTCAAATTAGTACCGGGAAATTTTGTTTCAGAATCGTTTAGAATTTGAATTATTTCCTTTAGTGCCTCATTTTCTCGTGGCGTACTCAT
>JAUVGS010000215.1 GCA_030593665.1 Chitinivibrionales bacterium
TGTAGAGAACGCAACGGCTGATTCTATACTCAATAACACAATAAACAGTATCCTTTTTAAAGGCATTTCACTTCCGGTGGTCAGCATTGAGCATTTAATCGCATTGAAACTATTCGCTTATCAAAACAATCCGGAACGATTAAAGGATCTGCTTGACATTGAAGAGATCTGTAGACGAAATACTTACGACGAAGAAAAGGTAAAACAGTTTTTTATTAAATATGGACAGGAAAAATATTATAATGAAAAAATTAAAAAAAAACGATGAGCTTGATCTGCATTGGAGCAAGGAAGCCCAGCGTTTCGATGAAGAGTGGGAACTCAAAATGAACAAAAAAGATTCGGTGCGGCATTTGGAGGATTATATTGCTTTTCTGGAAAGTATAAAACCGGCTTGTATCCCGGATGAGCCTGAAAAACGATGTTATAAGCAGTTTACTTTAAAATAACAGCGCAGTATCTTTTATCCCCGGCAACGGTTTTTATTAACTCAAATTGAATTGTTATAATCATGCCGGATTTATCTCTCTACTACTTGAGTTTTGCACCAAATCTTACTATGTAAACACGTTTATTGATAGTTTTTTAGCACTCGATACCGGTACTGACCGTACAGACAAAAAATTCCTCTGTGGCTTTTCGGTTTTCTCCGTTGAGAGCACTGTCACCATCCCATCACCTCCTCATCTCACCATCAGGCAATACCTTTAAACAACCTCCTGTGCCCCATCACTTTATAACAGGTAATGGGGGCAATAATACCCTTCAAGCTGATCTTACCCATATTCATAAAATCAAACTCTTCAACGACCTGTTCATGCGCTGCCTGAGAAATATAGGTCGTGTCGGTCTCTGCGGTCGATTCCAGCCGCTGGGCAATATTCACTTCATTACCAAAAAGGGTATAATCGGAAAATTGGCTGGTACCCAGGTCACCGATATACACGTTACCCGTGTTGATACCTATGCGGATACTGATTGGCGGCCGGCCCTCTTCCCGCCATTTTTTATTCAGGTATCTTACCGATGCATGCATTTTTATGGAGACGTCGATAGCCGTAAAGGTGTGTCTTTCATTATTGACGCTGTCAAAGTATGCCATGATTCCGTCACCCATGAATTTGTCAACCGTCCCTTTGTTGTCCAGGATAATATCGGCCATTTCATTGAGATATTCCGTTAGCTGGCTGTGAAGGAGTTCGGGGTCCATGGTGTTGCTCATTCTGCTGAATCCCTTGATATCAGAGAAGAGAACAGACAGCTCACGCTCCTGTTTTTCCTGCACGAGATTTTTCTGTGTGGTCGTAATCTTTTGCAGTATTGCGGGCGTCACATACTTCCCGAGAGCCGTTTCCAGGAGATAGACCCGTTGTTCTTTAAAGACGTGCGTATACACGGTTATACCGATATAACAGAGCAGAAGCGCGGTCAATGGCATGACAAGGGCGATAATGATAAGATTCGTATGGAGCAGCCAGGTGAGGCCGGTGTACAGCAGCGTAATACTTAACCAGAAGGAAAAAGCCGCAACAGCCCTGAATTGTAAACAGGTCAGAATCAACACGACCAGAAAGAGCGCAATGATCCCCGATACAAGCCATCCGGGCATGGTGATATAGAATTTACTGTTTATAATGGTGGAAACTGCACTGGCATGGATGTAGACTTTGGGAATATTATTATTAGCGGGGATCGCACCGTAATCACCAAGTGCGGTAGCCGTGTTGCCGACAAAGACTATTTTGTCCGCTATAACGCGTTCAAGTTCCCTGGAGCGCTCCTGCTTTTTCTCCGCCTGTTTGTGGGCATATAACAATCCCAGAAGCGAAAGGGTTTCAAACTGTTCCCCGTTGCCGTTATACCATATCCGAAAGTCTCCACTTTTATCAATGGGGATCGCGATTGTGCGTCGTGCATTTTTCAGGCTGATTGCGGAGGGTTGTACGACAGGGATACCCGACAGTGCAAAATATTGAGCGGCCAACAAGGACATGCTCGGATAGAGCCTGTTGTCAAATTTTATAAATGTGGGCAGGCGCCTGAAAATACCGTCTCTGTCGGGTGTAAGGTGAAAGTGGCCGAGATGGCGCATATTTTCCATGAGAAAGGAGTAGGGAATATCTGCCGATATTGCTTTGGGAAATTGAACTTTGGGAGAGCACGGTTGTGAGAATCGCCTCAGCACGGAAGATGGTGTGGTGTCCTGATTTTCATTCTCAGCGATATTAAAATAGAAACTATGGATAATTGTGCTGTACAGGAGAGTGTTACCGGTTGTCAACGCCAAAAGCGAATCCCATGCCGGGTGATTGGCGTTTTCGTCAATAAAAGCTATGTCGAAAACAATAGCTTTTGCGCGGTATTCATTCAGGATATGTATCAGTGAGACATAGTAATCGCGTGTTATTGGCCAGGAGAGTATGTTGATAGTAGCGTCATCAATAGCAATGACAGAGATATTCCGGCTGGTTGGCTGTGCCGGTACGAGGCGGTCAAGAACATCCCGGCTCTTTATCTCCAGGCTCACGAATGAATCAAGCCGGAAAAGAAGAAACGAAAAAAGCAGGGAACAGATACCAATGGCGCAGGCGTGAATAAGTTTCCTACTCAGCCCACCAGAGAAGATCTGCAATTTTTTCAATCTGTTCAGGATCTGCGCCACGTAATCCGCCTACCGGCAGTATGTTTTTAGAATACCCTTTTATCTCTGCATCAGGAACCTTGTCCAGCACTTTTTTCATCAGGTTCTGTATCCGGGCTTTCGATACTTCCTGCTTCTTTGTCGATTCCTTCTTTTTCGCTCCCTTGAGCGTTGTCAGGGTTTTAAATAAATCAATGCCGAGAATTTTCTCTGCCGCTTCAGGTCTATCCAGTTTTGCCATACCGGTTCGTATCGTTTCAATACTGGCGCCTGTTTTATTCTGGGTGAGCAGGCAGAGGCCTTTATTAATATAATATTGTCCCTGTTGTGAATTAAGTGAAATAGCTTTATCATAAGTTGGAGTGGATTGGGCGTCTATCCCGTTAAGGCAGTAAATATTGGCAAGATTATTATGGGCCGCAGCAAAGGAACGATCTATTGCGCATGCCTTCTTAAACATCTTCTCAGCCCCGGCCAATAGGCCTTTTCGTGCATAGAGGATACCGAGCCTGTTCAGCGCAGGGGCGGATGCCTTTTTCTTTATCCTGTTTCTATATGCAGTTTCCACCTTCTTAAACCCGCCATCAAGTTTCTGTTTCAAAAGAGCGATATCATTGGTGAAAGCTGTTTTGACCCTTGCCGCATCCGGTTTCAACGATACTGTTTTCTTTTGAATGGGATCAACGGAAGGATACCTTTCCCATGCCTTGTGAATATCAACAAAGGATATATTCATTCCGTCATGTACTGCCGTATTAAAACCCTCGCTTGCACTGTGCCAGGCGTCTATAAAGGAAATTTTCTGCAATTGCGTCGTCTCGACAGGTATCCATATCTGACCATGATGAGTGATATACTGTTTTTTGTCATACGATACCCGCATGTGGTTTTTTTCATAGATACCGGTGTTGAACATGACAAGCACATGATCAGGATAGACGATCAGGGATGTTTCAATACCGATACTTTCAAGGAGCGAGGCAAGGAGGACGCTGATATCATCACAGTCACCGGATTTCAGTTCGAGGGTCTGTATCGGGTAATTGATGATATCGGTGACATCGTGGCCCGGAGCCGCATGAGGGTCTTTTACATACGATACGCCCAGTTCTTTCAGGGTATGGTAGACCGCAGCGGCCTGCATAAGTTCACGGATGATTAGTTCATCATCATTGACCGGGACTATAGCGAGCGCGGCGCGTGAAACGCTTTTTACCGCCGCATTATTCGGCGTGATAAATGTCGCGGCCATTTCCGGTATCGACCAGGTGATCGCGTTGCTTTTTTCAATGGTTACCGGGACCGTAAGTTCCCGTTTCTTCACACTTCCCAGAAATGAATATTGTAGCGTTATTCCGGCCTGCGCCTGCACCGGTTCGCTGAGGTGGTGAATGGCTTTTGTATCCATTGTCAATTTGAAGTCAAGCGGCGTCTGCCTGCCGGGGGGAATGGCAGATACGTTGGTCGTGGTCGGCAGTGTCGTATAGTGCGGGACGGTCACGGCAAGGGTTGCGTCAGAAATTGCATGTGCGGTATTATTACGGATTATTACCGTGCCGATACTTTTCTTCGCGTAAAGGGAGTATATGCACGGAAAAATCGGATCTATCTGCGCTTTTACAATTGAGACATCAGGCTCGGCAACCTCGAATCTGATTTCAGGCGACGGCTCAGTTACCCGGGTAATCTTTTTTATATCAATCCGGTTATAGGTCATAGCTTCCACCGAGATATCCTTCATTCGGGTGAACGCTTCCCGCAGATTCTGTATAGTCCCGGTTATCTCCACATCAAGCACCGCGTTGGTTCCCTCAAGATATCGCAGGGAAGCGTTTCGCGTCGTGTTTACTTTTAACACCCGTTCCGTGAAGGAAGAAAGCTCCCGGTTGTCCATGTCGAGCACACATACCTCAATTATAGCCGTGTTATAAATCTCATCTTTCCAGAAAGAGAGCAGGTCGTTAATAATCCGCTTCCCGGCTTTTTTCGCTGTTCTTTTAAGGCTTGAATTCATAGCCTGCATCTTGCTCCGGGAGGCCCAGTCATTGCTCAACGGCACCGAAGAAATAAGCCGGGCATTATCGGTCCTGATCAATCGAAGGTT
>JAUVGS010000570.1 GCA_030593665.1 Chitinivibrionales bacterium
GCCATTAATGTTTTTTTCAGACCGAATGATGATGTCATAGTAAACCCAGGCAATAAAATATTTACTTTCTGTTCATTTAAATTGTTGCTAAATCCCGTAATCATATCTCCTGACAATGACTGCTCCAGATCAGTCAAACCCTGCTTCGATCGAGGTAATAGAATAACCATTGATACGGCGTCTCCTTTATAGGGAAGCTCAAGAACCTGGATTGTGGAGTCACCAAAGTATTTACATTTCTCACTTTTATACATAAACGGTACGGTTGCGGTATTTTCTTCATCGATAAAGAATTGTGCATCTCTTGTCTTGGACGTATCGAATCGGGTTTTCCAGTTGCCTTTGAAGTAAACTGCGTTAGTCAGGATGAGTTTTGTCAGGCGTGAGATAATGCCTTTTTTTATCAGGTTTTTAATTTTCTTTTCAGTTTTGTTTTCAACCCAGAGATTAATTTTCTTTCGTGCAGCCTCAGATTTTGCAAAATTGACTGAAAAGAATCCTGCGCCATACTTTTCCTTTGTAAGATCAAGAAACGGTTGAAGAAACTTATACTTCTTCTGAAGCCACAGGCTGTTTGCGCTTGAGAGCTGTATATCACCTTCTTCCTGAATGCCGTTTATACTGTTCTGCTGTTCTGCAAATGAGGTGTGGAATCGTTTTTGATCAGTATCGAAGTGCAGTATGGTCGCCATTTCTTTCCCGGTGTTACCCTTGGCACCCGCATAGGTCATGGCGAGTGCGGTTGAGATGCTGTAGGGCGAAAAGAAAAGGTTACCCTTTTCCTCTGCTTTTAATTCTGCATACAGGTCGCAGGCAAAAGCATTATTCCCCTCGCTGACTGAAACCTGCTCTGTTACTTCCGCAGGTTTTTCCTGCTCTACTGATTCCAGTGAAGGAGTCTCCTTGGTTTCTTTGGTGGTTTCTTTACAGGTACCATTCAGGCCGCATAAGAGAATGGCAATACAGATAATGCCATACATGAAAAATGATTTTTTAGTAAGCATACACATAGGGTAACTCCTTGATAAAGATGAAATGTTCAGTTAATCCTCGTGCAAATAATCCCCCGAACCATTACCGGTAAAAGTAACACTCGCCGTATCAATATTAGCATTACCGGTTCCTTTTGAATATAGTCCATAGTACTTGCAATCGGAAATGGTACTATTACTGATTGTCACCGGACTGTTCCGGCTGTTTATAGCCTGGGTTGCATTACTGAATGAACAGTAACTGACACTGGAATTGGCATTTGTCTTATCGGTAAACAGTATGCCGTAACTGTCATAACCTGCCTCCTCATCAATGCCCCAGTATTGCCCTTGAACCCAGTTAGTGAATGTAATAGCCTCAGAAGCGGTTCCGTTTGCTATAAATGTTCCATTATCTACCAGTATCGTCGAAGTAGTAAGAAATTTCAATACGGCGCCGGGATTGATGGTAACCCGGACTCCATTGGTATTGTCTATAACGATTTGCCCGGTATTGACCGTATAGGGCACCGCCTGTTTTTTCCACGATCCGGATACCCTTACCGTTGCAGTATCGATGAGAATAGCGTTATTGGTGTTATCGGTAAATTGTAATGAACCGGACAGTCTATGAAGATACGCTGCGGAA
>JAUVGS010000146.1 GCA_030593665.1 Chitinivibrionales bacterium
ATTTCCTTCTGTTTCTTCCCAGAACCAGATACCGGGAGCGCCGGGATACCAGCCTGCCTGTGAAGTGTGGGCATAAGTACACTCGTATGATTGTGAATTGTAGGTGACTTCATCACCTGCAGAATACCAGATACCGGAACTCCATTCTACACTGAATCCGAGGTTGAAAAAAAAGGTTACTACGGCAAATACTTTTAAAAAATGTTTCATCAGGAAACTCCTTGTTTGAGTTAAAATTTTCGTCACGGTTAATAGTTAAAACTGTTTGATGGTATTAAAATAAATGATGGTTAATTTCTAAATGTTGTTGATAATATTTACCTCCTTTTGAAGTGATGTTGTGATTTTGTTTTTTATTGTTTTTATGTGAAAAATTATTGTAGTTCATAGGCTCCCATATCGTATTGATTAACTTTTCTGACAAAACCATCTCCTCTAATATCATAGTTTAGATTTATTAAAACAGAGACTCCACCATCACCAACACCGGGACTTTGATTGTTTTCATAAATAAGGCCGGACTGCGAAGTAAACCATTTTTCGTTATTATTACCACCTGGATTTACAAGAGATTTAAAAAGAGGAACCAATTTTATAACATGATCAAAATTACCAGAATTCAAATCATTTTCAAAAATTCCCCCATTATCGTAATTTTCAATTAAACAATAGTAGACATAATCGTTGTCAGATGTTAATAACTTATTAATCTGAGACCCTTTTGAAATTCCAGTTGGTGTATTGTTCCAAATAATAGAATTTACTAATTTTATTGTACTGCCAGATAATTTATATATTCCAGCTGTAGATGAATCTGTGCTTGTTGATGTGTTATTCACAATAATAGAATGGATTATATTTACAAGGGAAGATTTAGTGTATATTACTCCATTACCCGAGGTACTATTATTATAAAAAATACAATTTTCAACTGTAACTTCTGGACTTAGTTTGAGATATAAAGCGCAACCACTGGCACCGCGATTGTTAGTAAAAACACAGTTTTTAATTCTATTACCATAATCAGACCAAATAAAAACAGCATATTCTTTTAAATCACTTAATATGCAATTCTCTAATTTAACATTTCCACCTTCAATGTTTACACCTGTAATTTGGCCTGTTATTTGAAAACCATTTATAGAAATATTTTCAACTCCGTACACTACATGTACACAATTAGCTCCAACGCCACCATCCAAAACAACTCTATTCCCCACAAAATCCCTCTCCACCAAAAGCGAATCATGCGAAGAAAACCCGCCACAAAAAGAGGTGTTTGATTTTGGTTTAAATGAATCGGAACCGGAAGGCGTATATGTTCCCTCAGCAATCCAGAACTCAGTCCCTGCTGTAGTGCAATCGGTAATAGCACTTTCAAGGTTTTTATAGGCATGATACCACGTAGACCCATCCTCCTGCCCGGCAGGACTGATACTGTTAATATCAACACATACCACATTATCAGGAACCGGATCAGCCTCTGCAAAAATTGCTCTTATTCCACCATTGCTCAGAACAGAGATCACTGTTGTCGTATCTTTCTGTAAATCATCAATACTCATGATTCCACTGTCAAGCACCCAGTTTAAAAACCGGCATCCCTGTTTTTTCAAAGAGATAATTTGAAAACTCCCATTATGACTCACCTGTTGTATCGTTGGTGTTACAGTACCATAATTCTGATTGTTGCTACTTACCTTTACCGTATAGGTCACACCACTGAAATTAGCATTGATTGTTCCGTTTCCAAGAATACGAACTTTTATAACAGAACTGTCAGCCGTGCCGCTGACATACTCCATACTTCCCGCCGGAGTGATTGACCAGCCGGTAAAGGTATACCCTGCATTGGGTACAGCACTTAAATCCATTTCGGTGCCATAAGCCATATCCTGCGTACCGACTGAGGGCATTGAACCGGCGCCCGAAGGAATTTGCGCTACTGACACACTGTATGTATCCGGTGCAAACACTGCGGAAACACTTCCGTTGATTTGAACATTCATAACATCAGTTGATGCGGAATCGCTGTTTGCTACAGATATACCCTGTGACACATTCCATTTGTAAAAGTGATGCCGGCTGTTTGCTGTTGCGGTAATACCCAAAGAACCACCTCGCATTACTTTTTGCGGCGGCGTTGGCGTTACACTTCCGTTCGTACCGGCATTTACCGTTACGGTAAAAGTGTCTATTGTAAAAATGGCCGTTACTATGCCGTTTGACTCCACATTGAGCAGTAGAGCATTTGTTAATGATGAGTTGATCAGATTTAATCCTGTCGTTGCTGTCCAGTTTGTAAACTCCCAGTTCTGTGAAGCTGTCGCACCAAGAATTAAACTATCACCTCGTGATACTATTGTATCCGTTGCCGGAACAGTTGTTCCATTGCCGGTTTTTGCTGTGGTAATAACATATTCATCATCGAGGATAGTATGAGTACAGGAACTGTTTGTTCCCACAGCGGCATTAATCGGCACGCCAATATTAAGAGTGATAGTTTCATCAGTCTCATTGGTTTTGTCATTGACAATAGTCAGAACAATGTTCTTCTCCACCGTATCACCAACCGCAAATACAAGGGGAGATGCGGCAATACTGTAATCGGTATTCAACTGTGCCGTTGACGATGCGCCAATTGTATAGAGGATTGTAACCGTATCAAAGGGTGAAAATGAGAGCGTTACCGGTATGGATATACTCGTTACCGATTCGAAAGCTGACATCAGCGGCTGCTTGAAATTTACAACCGGTATTTCATTGTCGAGAATAATTGCGGTTAGTGTGGCTGGATTTCCCAATGCAGCGTTTGCGGAAGGAGTGTACAATTCCAGAACTATAGTTTCATCCGGCTCCGGTGTATTGTCTTCGGTAATTGATATTCTGATTGACTGCTGTACACTGTTTGGCGGAAAAGTAAGGGTTCCACTGCCCTGCAAAGTATAATCAACGCCGCCGCCTGTAGCGGTTCCACTGTTAAGTTTATATCCACAGGTGACAGTTTCACCGCTCTTCTTTGAGAGAGACACCGTAAGAATCTTCACAGAATCACTTTCAGAAACATTCTCCTGCTGACCAGCATCAAAAGCGACTGTTACAATATCATTGTCTCGTATTGTGTAGGTGTGGTTTACGTTTGAAACAGACAGAGTAATACCACCCGTCGGATTGGACAGAAGCAGGTTGATTATTTCATCACCTTCGGGCAGAGTATCGCCGACCATTGCCAGTTTTATCCATGCCGTATCAGAAAATGCCGGAAAAGTGAGCCTGTTTGTGCCGACAAAATAATAATCAACACTGTCGCCTTCGGCAGTTGTGGAATCTGATATTACAGTATAGTCAACAGTTGCCGGTTTGTCATTTAGTGTGGTGAGTACAATTGCGATTGAATCTATGGTGATATTTGTATCCTGCTCTGTAAATGATTGAGAGGGAGTATTAAACCTGGCCTGTGATTCGTCATTATCTTCTATTGTATAGACACAACTCAGTACACTATCCTCTATCAACACCGCATTTTTAGCGGATACAATATCCAGCATTACCGTTTCATTATCTTCGTTTATCTTATCATCTATTACTAAAACACTTACATTCTGAATAACTTCCCCTGCCGGAAAGGTGATTGTAGTATCTGAAAAGGTGTAATCCGCGCTGGCAGAAGCGGTTGAGGATGTATTGACTTTCAATCTTACCGTCACATTGTCCTTGTTAAACGGCTTTGAAAGCAACACGGAAATACTGCCGTTTGTATTCTCCGCTCCCTTACTCTGCGAAGAAGCAAAATAGACGTCCGGCCAGGTGCTGTCTGCTGTTTCAGGGATTACCCTGATTAATGTTTTATCGCTGGTATCAGTGCCAAAAGCATTTGATACGGCACAACTGTAATTGCCTGAATCGGAAAACGAAAGAACCGGTATTGTAAGGTAGTTGTATGTTTTACCGGTTAGAGTGCTCAGCGTGGTAATTGAATCTCCGGCACTGTCAACAAACAAAGAGTCTTTATACCACTGAAATGTCAAAGGAGCGGTTCCTGTACCCGATACAGAAATAAAAAGGCTGTCTTTTTCCTCGAAAGGCGTTGCAAACTCCTGCGGCTGTGTGGTAATATAAGCTCCTTTGCCGGTTATTGTCACATAAACCGAATCCAGAATATCATCTGAGTTTACTGTAACTGCTTTCACTTGTATCAGTTTTTTACCGGTTACGGTAAATGTGTACGAACTGTCACACCAGAGCTTGAGAAGAGACTGGCCGGAAGGTTTGACTTTCTCGAAGATAATGCCGTTGCCATAATCAACAACTATCTTTGTCAATCTTTCCATTATCTGCTCTGCAGTCGCTTCTATGCCTATACGAATAGGGGTGTCTGTATAGAACAATGAATCAATACCGGTTGAATCAATGAGGATTGTAATCTGTGTCTTGATATAATCCGGGTTGTTCGGATCATAAGGATTGCTTTTATCACACATCATTACTGAAAGAAGCAATGGTAAAATCAGGGCGGTGATAACTAAGGGAAATAGTTTTTTCATGTAAAAAACTCCTGTCGATAAAATACCGGATAATTGAAATTTAGTTTTTTATAAAGAAATGCATAGTTGTGTCCAAATGGTTGAAGATGATGTATCATGATGAATATAAAGAGATATTTTTATTGTTGTGCCGGTATCTTTCATCTCTTTTTTCCTGTACAAGTATTGCAGAAGAATTCCAGCGGCAGCGGTCAAACCCGCACTAACGCCTGTAACAATTCCAGCGGTCTTATAAGAATCCCTTTTCCTGCCGAAATTATGTATTTCAGTATCGGTTTGCGCGGTGCTGTATTTACTGTTGTACCTGCTGTAATTTACAAAAAGAGCTGCCGCTGATAGTACCTCCACACCTGCTGTTCCAAAGAATACAATACTTCCGGTGCGCTGTTTTTTCTTTTTTGGTGACAAAAAAGCAATACGTTTCTCCTTTTCAGAAACTTTTACGGCTGTTGTATCAGATTTTTTTAACGGTTTTACATTGTAGGAATAGGAGAGTTTCTCCTCCACCATCATAATCTCATCATTGATAGTGAAATTAAACTGGCCGTTTTCACGAAACACTCCATTGACAAGTACAATGTTACGTTTTTTGCTTTTTATGCCGAAGACAGAAAAGAGCACCTCAAAGTTGCGCATCTTTATCTCTTCCGCATCCTTTTCAATGAGAATTCCATTCCAGTCAAAAGAGTTGGGGAATGTTTCTGAAGCTTCATTGTGTGAGCCATCGTTAATGGAAGTAAAAGAAACAGGTTCTTCCGCACTTCCTTCAACAAAGAGACTGCCGAATACGGTCAGGCCGGTGAAGGATTTGAAAACAAGGGCAGCACCTGCTTTTATAACAGTTTCTTCTCCGCTGGAAATGATGATGTCTTTTTCTATAATATATGGGCTGTTGAATGCGTCAAGTGTCATACCGCCGATGTCACCGGAGAGAACGGTTTGGGAATACGAGCGTAGACATGCGCATATCAACAGGGTATTTACAAAAACGATCATATTTTTCTTCATGCCGTAGTTTTCTCCGAAATCCTCAAATCATCAACTCCTTTTTTTGTTCACATAACGAATGTAATACTCAATTGTGCTATTGATTTATCACTCGTGCCTTGTCAATATTGCCAAGTTCCCATTTATACAATACCAGTCCATCAGTTACAACAAAGCTGGTTGGCTCGTTTATCCATGCGGTTCCTTTTGCTTCCATCATTGTGCCTTCCCGGAGGACTTTTCCAAGGTATAAGGGTTCGCCGAGAAAATGTGGTGACTCTTCGGAAACAGGGATACTGATAAAAACAGGGTTTCTTTTGCCGTGCATTGCGGTCTCATCCCGGAATACCAGCCATTTGCCGTCAGGTGAAAACTGGAAGTCTGAGCAATATGTTACAGATTCAATATTTGGAATTAAATTGCCAGCAAGAGACATTAATGGT
>JAUVGS010000318.1 GCA_030593665.1 Chitinivibrionales bacterium
CCTGCACCGGATCCGACAAATACCGCATCAAATCCCTCTTCCAGCAACAGCTCATCAACCGTCGCAGTCTGGCCGATTACATAATTTTTAACAATTTTTACCCCAAGCATTTCAAGGTAGTGTATCTCTTTTTTAACAATCTCTTTCGGCAGTCTGAACTCCGGAATACCATATACCAGTACGCCTCCGGCTTCATGAAGTGCTTCAAAAACAGTAACGCCAAACCCCTCTTTTGCCAGTTCCCCGGCGGCAGTCAGCCCTGCAGGACCTGACCCGACAATACCGACTTTTTTTCCATTTTTTGGTTTTAGCTCGGGAATGGTGATTTCACAATGTTCCCGTTCCCAGTCCGCTGCAAATCTTTCGAGATTACCGATAGCACTCGGATCGCCTTTTTTACCCAGCACACACTTTATTTCACACTGCTCTTCCTGGGGACATACCCGCCCACAGATAGCAGGTAATGCATTCGTCTCTTTCAGCTTCAGTGCGGCCCCGGCAAAATCACCGTTTGCTATAAGGTCAATGAATTCCGGAATTTTAACATCGACCGGACAGCCCTGCACACAGAGCGGTTTCTTGCATTGTAAACATCGTTTCGCTTCCCTGACAGCCTCTTCTTCCGTGTAGCCATACGGTACTTCATTAAAATTCTTATTACGCTCGTTCGGATCCTGTTCCTGCATAGTTATTCGAATAAAACGTTCCTTCTTTTTATCGTCTGTTGTCATTGTTCACCTTCCAGTCTGCAGAGATGTGTATCTTTCGATTCTTCTTCAAATTCCCGATAACTGTTAAGACGGTTAATAAGGAGATCCCAGTCTATTCCGGAGGCGTCAAACTCGGGGCCGTCCACACAGGCAAATTTTGTTTCTCCGTGTACAGCCACACGGCAGCCGCCGCACATACCTGTCCCATCAATCATAATGGGATTGAGAGAAGCAAAAGTTTTAATCCCCCGCTCTACTGTCAATGCTGTAGTCACTTTCATCATAATAGCCGGGCCGATAACCACCGCAAGATCATACCGGTTTCCTTCATCAATTAGCCGGTTAAAAACATCGGAGACAAAGCCGTGGAACCCGTAGGACCCATCATCTGTGGCGACATGGAGAGTCTCGCTGCTCGCTTTCATCTCCTCCTCAAGGATAAGAATATCCTTACTCCGCGCACCGATAATCGTGGTAACCTCATTCCCCGCCTCTTTAAGTGCACTCACAATCGGATACAGTGGGGCAATGCCGACACCGCCACCGATACAGATACATTTTCCGAAGTTCTCGATATGGGTCGGCTTTCCCAACGGACCGACCAGGTCTGCTACCTGATCATCTTCATTAAGCCGGGCAAGCAGGGTCGTACCGACACCCACAATCTGGAAAATTATTTCAATCCACCCTTCTTCAGGATTGGCATTAGCAATCGTAAGGGGAATCCGTTCACCATCTTCAGTACCCCGCAGTATAATAAACTGCCCCGCCTTGCGTTTTTTTGCAATTCTGGGAGCTGAAATGCGAAAGCGAACGACCTGGGGTGCAAGCTCTTCTCTCTTTAGAATTGTACTCATTGTTTTTTACCTATAAAAAATTTTAAAAAGTATTGTTCATTATTTGGGTGTAAAAAATAAATCATATGATGAGGTTTTGTACATAAATATTATAAGACCTGAGTATTATCAAGTACCACGGAATTTTTCGTGCCGGGAAGATTTTCTAAATATATACCGAAAAAACACTTTTCCATAGAGCATCAGAAACAGGCCGGCTAATATGAGAGTCATTCCCGGGAGAAGATAAGGGACAGAGGTTTCACCACCTATTACAATTCCAATGATTACTGCAATAACCGGATTTACCAGCGCATAACTGACTATGCGATGATTCGGCTCATGTTTAAGTAAATAGGCATATGCGCCAAGCGCCATTGACCCGAAAAAGGAGAGGTATAACAATGCACACCATGATGCGGAAGATATTGCATGCCATTCAACCCGAACTGCCGGCTGATAAAACTGCATGAATACCAGGGCAATTATTCCCACACTGAACAGTTGGATACCGCTATTGACAAATGCATCTTTCGGGATATGAAGAACCTTGCTGAGCGATGTGCCCAATGGCCAGAAAAATACCGCGGCAAAAAGTGTGATTATATGGGGTGATATATTGAAACTGTTTCTCGTTCCATCAAAGAAGAGCAGGGCCACCCCAATAATACCAACAATTGACCCTGCTGCACTTATAATTGATACGCGTTTTCCAAACAGTATTCTATCGATCAGGAGTACCATTATCGGCACTGACGCAACAATTAGTGCAGTTAAATAACTGTCAACTTTTTTCTCAGCAATCGTTACAAGGCCATTGCCGCCGATAAGCAACAATATACCGATAAAAACGGAACAGAGTACTTCATGTTTTGCCGGAAATGTTTTAAACGCCCCTTTGATATACCCTATACCAAGGAGCAGTAATCCGCCCACAAAGAAACGTAATCCGACAACATAAAAAGCAGGGATCGTCTGTACTGCACTTTTTATAAAGAAATAGGTTGAACCCCACACAATGTATATAGTGAGGTACGATAACAGAATCTTTATCATGATGTTTCCCTATGGAAATTGCCGGGCTTCAGGTGTGGGAACGATTTGCGTGAGCTACAGATATGGATCGAAGCAGAATACCTGTCAGACGCCACGCAATAGTTACATTCGGATTCAACACTTGCACTAATTTAATATTTCCACATGTTCATATTTTAAAAGTTTACCATCAGATGTAATAAGGGGACATGTTAATATTCTTGATGTGGCTACAATCATTTGATCTGCCGGATCTTTGTGAAAATTCCCCGGTAATTGAGTGGATTCAATAACTATATCAGGAGTCAACTCTATAAGTGTTATTCCTTGATAGTCAAGAGCAAATCCAATCCATTCTTTTATCGAACGACTCAACACTAAGCGGTTATACTGCACTAGCTTTGCGACTTCCCAGCATGAGATAATACTTACTCCAATTTCGCCAGATTCATTCTCTGTAATTATTTCCTTTTGAGAATGTGACAGTAGTTCATCTCCATTGACCCACCAAACCCAAATATGAGTGTCTAATATAATCATTTTAAAATTTCCCAATCGTTGTCGGCAACGCCTTCAAAAGGGAGTTCATATTTTTTTACACTTCCACGAAGAGGATATTTTTCCTTTTGATTCTTCGGTTTTGATTTGTCTTTAATAACTACCTCTACTTTATGCCCAGCAAGATTTGGTATCTTTTTTAATATTAAAGAACCATCCGATGAAATAACGGCTTCGGTATGAAATGCAGCCATCTTTATCTCCTTTCAGATTTTTCTTAATTATAAATTTAATATAGTATAATTTCCAAGTCATAACAGTGTGTTATGTTCATTGTTTCTCGCTATTGGTATCCTGTATATCTTTTAGTTCAATTCGTTAAAATTACCAGATCGGCGTTCTTATACCTTATTTTACCATCATAAACCGTAACCATTCACAGCACATTATGTCAATTATTAATACGTGTAATTCGTTGTAATTTAA
>JAUVGS010000224.1 GCA_030593665.1 Chitinivibrionales bacterium
CTTTCTAACCGAAGAAAACATTCGGAATAAAGTATTGTAACAAATAAATTTGTAACCAATACCTAAAAAACAAGAAAGCAATCTGTAAGGTACTAATGGAGTTAAATATATCGGCATTTTTAAGAATGGCTTAAAACATGGTGCCGGAACGTTTGTCTACCCGAATGGCAAATCAGAATTAACAATACAAAACGTTAACCTCTGAACCCTGAACTCACAAACCAATCTATTCCAGACTGAACACAAAAGGATATACGACCTCGGTCACATCGCCGGGATTGTCAATTGGTCCGAACTGCCATTTTTTAACAATATCTACCACAGATTGTTCCATTACGGGGTTGTTCATAGTGGTTTTAATAACCTTGCAGTATACGACGTTACCGTGTTCATCAATGCCAAACCTGACCGTAATGGCGCCGTGAAGGTTTTGGTTTTCAGCCCACTGTTTCGCATACACCTTTCCCAGGACGCCCTTGTTAAAATTGATCAGCATGAGTATCTGGTCCCGCGGCCTGATTTCAATATAGGAGACATCGATATTCTCTGAAAGTGTCACGGTCTTATTCGCATCAAGGTAAGTATGCACCACCGCTTTGGTCACGGTTTGTGTTGCAAGGTTTGAGTCGATAACCTGTCTGAACATGAAATTCTGCAGAGGATTTGAAACACCCGCATCAATTTTATCGATAAAGCCGATCAGGTCAATGCTGCCTACCGGATTGAGGTACATTTTTATTGCAATCGTGTCTTTACGGGCGTAGACACCTGCATTCTCTGACAGTTTTTCCTTAAGCTCCGGAAAGAGTGTCTTAACTCCCTGCGAGACTATTTCGTAAGTACGAGACGGATCGGACAGCTTCTTTTCATTTTCAGGCTGTGGTTTCCTGACCTCTTTGGTTGAAGAAGCACAGGAGAGAATAAGCATACTAACAAAAACAATAATGTGGAGTATTGAAATGACAGAGTACCGGGATAATGGATTTTTAAAAGGTTTCATGGCTGCTCCTTGTTTCTAAGAGGATAGTAGAAAGCATAAAAATAGAACGCGGATGACGCGGATACAATGGATTTGCGCGGATAAAGTAATTTTTAGGTTAGGAGAAAAAGGATTGATGGTATAACGTTAGCAAGGTGTGAAGACACGAACAGAACATGGAATGATTTTGCCTGTATGGTAAAACCGGGTTGGGTAGTATTATCAGGCAGGATTTTAATGTAACCATTCCGGTTTTTCTTCGGGGTGCCGCACCCGGTTGGCGGTAACCTGTCAACGCACTACCACGATTACTTCCATTCAACCACAAGTTGAGCTTCGTCGATATTCCAGTAAGCGTAGAACTCGCCGAAATTGCCGCCAAAGATCAGTCCTTCATTATCTTTATTGCCATTGGCCCATGATTGTACCAGATTTTTAAGAGAGGTCCCTTTGATCTCTTTCCAGCCGGTCGAATAGGTGTTGATTGTGCCCACGGGCGCGGTCCACGCACTGTTCTGATAGGTGGAGTACCTGGCTGTGGAGGAATAGTTGCCTTTATTCTGTTCAAACAGCGTGGCGGTTTTCCCTTGCGAGGAATTGTCAACATGCGAAATTTTTGCCCGAAATGTTACGGCCAGTATCGTTTTGTTTTTCATTGGCGACAGTGCGTTGTAGAAGAGGGTCTCGTACGAATCCATGCCGGAGCTGCCGCGGGCACGCGCGCCGACCTGGCCGCCGGGAGAGCCGGAATTACTCGATTTGTCAAGGGTTCGCCTTGTTAGTGCAAAGGTGTCCACGACCTGCGTGGTGGTGGCTACTTTTACTGTCCGTGTCGTTTTCGCTTCATTGCCTTCATTGTCGGATACCGCGTAATTTACCGTATAACTCCCGACCTTTGATACATCGACATTATCAGATACGGTAAATTTTGAAAAGGGAATCGTATCATCAATATCGTCAACGGCGAAAGCACCTGGATCGTTGAATGGCTCATTGATCTTGACATGCAAGGGGTTATTTCCCTTCAGGTAAATTTTCGGCGCTTCGCTGTCATTCTTGACACAAACCGTTCGAATCCCTATGCCGGTATTGCCATTTGAGTCCGTCACCCGGTAGGTGATTTCATAAGTACCTCCGGAAGACGTGTTCACATTCCCGAGCGTGTCGAGTTTATCCGTGAGGTCCCCGTCATAATTGTCGAGCGCAGTAGCACCGTACTCAGTATAGTCATAGCCGATAGCAAGGTTTATGGTTATCGGGCCGATTATCGATATCTTCGGTGCGATCGTATCAGCTACTTCGATTTTACGTACGGCTGTATCTGCATTACCCCCCTTGTCTGTTGCTATATAGGTTACTTTGTAGTTGGTACCGAGCACATTAAAGTCTATATCCTTATCAATATCCAAATCTTTATACGGTATCGTGTCTTCGATATCATCCGTTGCAAACGCGCCGGGTTCGTTATAGGGGCCCTTGTAGTCTACGAGCATGGGATTGTCGCCCAGGAGTACGATATTCGGCGAGTTCGTATCAATAATACCCACCGAAACAGTTCGCGTCTCCTTCGCTTTATTACCGGCGGCATCGGAAACCGTATAGAATACTTTGTAAATGCCGTTATGGTGGATATCAACACCGTTATCATTAATATTGATCTTATCAGTCACATTACCATCGATATTATCATGTGCATCAGCGCCCGGTTCCTTGTATTCCTCATGCAGGTCTAAATTAAGGGGGTTGTCTCCGTGCAGAGCGATGACCGGTGGTATGATATCGACAAGTGTCTCGACAATAACACGACGTTTTTCGACGGCAACATTACCGGCGTTATCTTCAACCGTATACAGCACACCATAGGTACCTTCAACCACGATATCTACAGTATTAAATATTTTTATTTTATGTGTGATATCCCCATCTTTGTTATCAGTGGCACAGGCGCCGGGATCTTTAAACGAATCGCCCAGAAGAACCGTCATCGGATTGTTGCCCTTAAGCGTAATCTTCGGTTTTTCCGTATCATTGCCGTTGTTCTTTTTAACCTTGACAAAGCGGTCTTTGTATGACCGGTTGCCGGCTTTATCCCGCACCGAATACGTAAGCGTATGCTCACCTTCTTTCTCTGTTTTTACCTCACCGTCGATGATGATTTGATCGGTGAGATTACCATCAATATTGTCCATTGCCACAGCGCCGGGTTCATGATAGTCATCATCTATATTCACCGTATAATTGTCAGGTCCAATCAGCGTTATTACCGGCGGTGTAATATCGTCAGCGCTGACAACGACTGTAATCTCAACAGTTTCTGATTTATTGCCATCACTATCGGTAGTAAACACAAACACGGTGTAGGTACCGGCTTCCTTGGTGAACGAGTCCATGTTCACCGATTCACCATTCTCGTCTTCAATCCAGATAGTGGCATTTTCCTTAAGGAATTCCGGTTCATCCTTGTCATCCGACACGTCGAATATAACGGTATACGAATCCCCGACCGTTATCGTGTCAATAGAACTCTCTAGATCGATTTTTGGTGAATTTTCATCCGTCGGAAAATCAGGCTCGAAAAAAAATGTTGAACAGGAAAGCAAAATTGCGCAGAGAACAAAAGTAGTTCCAACGCCAATGCGTTCGTTTAATACTGTCATTGGTCCTCCCCTTTTTGAGACATGGGGTGTAATTTGTTACGGTAAAATATATGATATATGAAGTTATTGCAAAAGTCGTCTTTGGGATCCCTTACGCAGATAAACTGCAAGTAAGTACCTTAACCTTAACCCTATAATATAGCGAGTTAAAAGGACTTTTCCCTGTTGTATTACAACCTGTGCAATTGCCTTATATGTATTCTTAACTAAGTTTGAGATTTTATAAAAGTAAATAAAAAAAGCGAATACGGTTATACTACCCTTTTTCGCCCTCTCTCAAAAAAGCCCCCGATATTTTGTCCCCTAACATTATATAGTACATAATCTACTGCAAAATTTACAGAAAAGATAATAAAAATCAAAAAAAAGCACCTTCTCGCAGAAAAAGTGTGGAGAAAATTGGGATTATTAAATAAATGCACCTTTGTGTGCATAGAGAGGAGACTTAATAAAAGAAAGATTTATTTGAACCATTCAATCTTTTTCGCGTTTTTATAAAGAAGATACAGGAGGATACGCGCTCGCGACATGGCGCAGTAGAGACGTTCCCGTGTGGCCCAGCGGGAGTCATGTTCCGGGTCAACATCAATGAGGATGACCGCATCCGATTCACACCCTTTGAAACGCATATAGGTCATGTAGGTAACAAAATTTTTCCCCTGATCTCTTCCGTTTTCCGAAAGGGAGCGCGCCGGCACCGGGGCCGAGGCCGGCGACGAGGGCGTCTACCGCGTCACGATCTCGACGGTCGAGGAGCTCCGAGCGTACGTCGGCGAGACCTGGGGCGTCTGGATCCCGAACGAGCGGTGCTGCGAGGACCACCAGGCGCCGATGGACGCGTTCGCCGCCTCTTACTTCGGCGAGGACCCAGTCGTCATCTGGCACGCCTCCCGCGGCCTCGGCGGCA
>JAUVGS010000499.1 GCA_030593665.1 Chitinivibrionales bacterium
GCGTTGATTGACAATCTGATAGCAAAGGGTGATTTTATCGGTGCCTACCGTGGTGTAAAAGCCTACGAGAAATTACTGAAAGATAATTATGATGACACTACAATAAATACCATCATTAATGACCTTGAAAAGTTAATCACCAGGGATTACGGAAAGAAGCATCTAAGAAAACTGCAGAAAGAACTCAGGGATTAAAAGAAACTTTTGCAATTATCTTAATAGTGTAACTATTATTGTAGCCGTTCACGACTTGAAATTTTCAATTTCAAGTTTCAGCGTTCTGTGAACGTTTCGTTTACCTGCTACTGACTATTTTTTAGGCAATTCCCTTGGGCTGGTCAATGCCCTACACTCCCTGGCCGGAACCCGCATATCCATATCGGTTCCAAAGTCCTGATGATCGAGGAATTCACCGGCACCGCCGGCAACTCGACCCAGCGCAAATGCGATGAATGGGATATCCACAGCCCGTTTTAATGTCATCTGTTTGTCATTAATACGTTCCCAGCAGATACTCAACCAGACACAGGCGAGCGTAGCGTCAAGATTTACCGCCATGACATTTCGGGTTGCCCCGTTATCTTTCAGTGCCTGGGCAAGATGATGATAAAATTCAAGAAAGATATTCTTCCTGCCTGATTCTCCAATGAATGCAGAAATGGCACGTTCCCGTGGATCATAATTTACCTGATCGTTTCTGAAAACAGGGTGGCCCAGGCAGGGAATTCTTTCATATTCAACGCCGGCATTCTTCGCAGCAGTCTTGGTCTTCTTAAAATCTCCAGAGACTTTGAGTGCAATTTTCTGAGTGTCAATGGTAGAATGATACGGATCGGTAATAGTAACTGATTCAAAACAATGCATGAGGAATTTCACTGCTTTTGCACCGTTACCACCATGTACCAGGCCGATTGAGGCAAGGGTTCCAATCATGGCAGTATTAGGATTGTTACCCGCAGATGCGGATAGCTTTGCTCCCTGTGCCGATATGGTTCCCGGCCCGTTGGTAAGGGATGCGATAAGCGTCATTTCCGCAAGTTTCTCTTCAAAAGTATCTTTGGGCAGTTCACCGGTCCAATAGAGGATCATAGCTCCGGTAAAGGACAGGTTTTTCATAATATCTATCAGTGAATAGCCATGAACACGGGGAGTTCTGCCGTCATTAGAACTCGCATGTGATGCGCTATGCATCGATTGCCTGATCATACCGTCAAGAAATGCCTGCATCTGAATCTTGAATTGCCCATTATAAGGTTCGGGGATAGTCCCCGGTGCGCGTGTTAATTCAGCCGGTAACTTTTTTCCTAATTCACCAAAATTTATAAACCAGGGATTGAGGCGAAGTGGTTTCGTACTTGCTTTATCCTTCGGGATTCCGAGATTGTCAACGATAAGCGTAACCGCTTTCGAGATATGATGAAGCGCGTTAACCCGGATACCGCGTTGTAGTTTTTCCTTTAACTCGGGACTTCGATGGTAGCGTTTATGTGGTTTATATGCCTCAATGCCGAAGTATTCATCGAACGCTTTCTTTTTAGCCTTGGCAGTACTCACCCCGCCTTCAACCACGGCACCCGCGTGTCCAAGTGATATGTCATGCTTCTCAGCTATTTCACCGGCGACATACACGACAATCGGTTTTGAATAACCCCTTTTTTTCATTAATTCGAGCGCTTCATGCTCATACGTTCCACCAGGCTCAACATACAGGACAATAAGCTTGGTGTGATTATCCTTCTCCGCAAGGCTTAACAATTTTTTCATGGGAAACAGTATAAGCCTGTCCTTACCGGTGGATATCCCGAATGAAGTCCGCATACCGGTAGACAGGAGGTAACTTGCGACGGTATTGACCATATTACCCGAGTTGGAGATTATCGTAATAGAGCCTGGTTTAAAAGATTCTTCAGGCATGTCACCACCCACTGCGCCAAGTCGAACTCCGTCATGGGTATTTATAATACCGAGTGTATTACAGCCCATAACATCGATATTTGCCTCTTTACAGAGTTGATTGATTTTTGCGGTAACTTCAATAGACACATGCTCAGTTATTATATAGATGGTTTCAACGGTATTTTTCCCATGGGTAACTATCTCTTTTACTTCACCATACACAGCGCTCGGGGGAGAATAGACGCATATTTTATTCGGCTGTTTTTCCTTGGGAGTCATCCGCAGTAATTCATCAAACGTGGCATAGACAGGAATATCGCCTTTGGCAGTTTCAATCTTTTGTCCGCCCTTTCC
>JAUVGS010000527.1 GCA_030593665.1 Chitinivibrionales bacterium
GCACTATTTTTTCCTTTACCGGGTGATTCAGAGTGCCGGATTCAGGAATGGCTCGTACTATCCGGGGCGGCACCGTATCTTTCGGCCCTCCGGGCGGCCCTACCTGATGAGCACAAGATAAAAATAGAATTACGGCAAAAAGGAATAGTTGTATTAATCGTGTCATGAGCATTGTACGAAATAAAGTAAAGTAATAGTATAGTTTGGTTTCAGCATATTTACCACTGGAATCGTCATATTCAACACCGGATTCGGCATGGTACGGCAGTGAACTCTTATACAAGTCTCATATTTTCCCCAATTTCCAATTACAAATATTTTCTGCTTACTTACAGTACACGCCCGGCTATCCAGCCGCCGGCAACGAATGTCCCCAGGGAACTGCCCATATTTGCCAGGGCAACAACCAGCAGTATCCGGCTGACCGGATTCATCCAGAAACCCTTTACCGTTACAATTGCGTTGGGCAAATTTTCCATATCCTTTACTGTCGGCTTTTTTACCATAGCCTGCACAAGGCCTGACACCCAGCCGGCTGCAATCATCGGATTAAGGCTGGTCAACGGGGCTGCAATAAATGACGCGAGGATAGTTACCGGATGCGCAAAAGCGCAGGCCGCGCCGAGTGCGGAGAAGGTACCATTGACAAGTACCCATATATAAATTGAACCGAGCGAGTGCTGGGTACCGCCTTTGAAAAATCCGTAGGCTATAAGGGCAATTATCATCGCGGGTATAGACCACCCGATACAAGCCGGTACTATTGACTTCGGCGGTACCTCTAAAAGCGGCTTGAGTGATTCATCTTTTTGAATATGCTCTGTTATACCCGGGATATGTCCTGCACCAACGACCGCAACAATAATTTTCCCTTGTGCCTGTTTTATTTTCTGGGAAAGAAAAATATCACGCTCATCAATAAGACGTCGTTTTACTTCAGGGAAAGCTTTGGTAAAGGTATCAAGTATATTTTCAAGCTGGTCCTGATTTTTAAGTTCTTCTATCATGGCTTCGTCAATCTTTTCGTTGACAAACAATCCGGCAAGAAGCTGTGATGCCATTTTCAACTTGTTCCAGAAATTCAGATACCTCCATACCCGTTTAAGGGTTACCTCTATATTACGATCTGCCAGTACCAGCTCAGCATTGCGCTCCTGTGCGAGGTTTATTCCTTCAATCATTTCCGCACCGGGTTTTACATCAAGTTTTTCCCCAAGCCGGCGATAAAATGATGTCATAACAAGTTGAGCCAGCAATAAAACAGCCTTTTTCTCCTTGACCACTTTGAATATATCCATTTTTTTCCACCTATCCCGCTGGATAATGGATTTATACCGCGCTTCACATAACTCAACACAGATGGTGTCGGGATTTACCGCCCCGATTGTTTTACGTACGTCTTCAACACTTTCTTTTGAGACATGCGCTGTACCGACAAGGTAGACGGTTTTCCCATCGACAGATACGGTGTGAACACTTGCCGGAAGAGTCTGCTGTGATTCAGTCATTCAAAATGCCTTTTAAAAAAGAGTTCAAAATTATATATATATTCAAAAACACAGGCCTTTAATATATAACAGTGTGCTAAGCAGAGGGGCATGGAAATGGCCATTCTGCTTCTATTATGAACACTTGCAACTTCAGTTGTTAGTGTTCATTATCCCCTTTGTGGGACACAATGTTATCCAGGGGCTTTCATATTTTGTTTCAGGGATAACAGTGAGTTAAGCAGAAGGGTATGGGAGTTAACCGGTCTCTGTCCGGCTCTGCTTCCGATACTCTTTGGGGGACATATTTTCAAACTGCTTGAAGGTCCTGTTGAAATGGGGAATGTTATTATACCCGACCGTATAGGCGAGGGTAACAATCTGGTTATCGGTTTCCCGCAGGAGTCTTTTGGCTTCTGAAATACGGATCGTATTGAGATACTGTTTAAAATTCAGTTTGAACCGCTCCTTGAGCATACCGGGTATCTTCGAT
>JAUVGS010000477.1 GCA_030593665.1 Chitinivibrionales bacterium
ATAAATGTCAAGTATTATTTTTATGGTTTTATAAATATAATCAGCGTATATTCTATATTATCGCTATTAATATAGATATCTGAAAATATTTTGATTTTATTTCCTTCAAGGAGTTCGTCATGCAGAAAATAATAAAAGCTACAATGCTCTGTATCTTTACTCTCACCTTTATTGTCACGGGACAGGACTTTACTTTTCCAATTGTCGGGACAGCCGTTACCGAGTTTTATAATGACAAAGGAACCACAAATGAGCCCTCTTCGGGCGAACCGTTTTACGGCCAGGATGGGCATTATAAAAAAAATATCCCTTCCTATGTTGATAACAATGATGGTACTGTTACTGACGAGATAACCGGCCTGATGTGGCAGTCGCATATGGGCGAAAAGATTACCTTTGATGACGCTAAAACTAAAGCTGACACACTCTCCTTAGGCGGCCATACTGATTGGCGGGTACCAACCCTCAAAGAACTTTACTCTTTGATTTTATTTACCGGAAGAGCCAGTGGGCAGGAAGTTATTGACAAGTTTATAGATACGACTGTTTTCGATCAGCCAATTGGCGATCCCCGCCCGATTGATGCTCAAACCTGGTCTTCGAATGAGTATGTGGGCAAAACTATGAATGCTGATGCAACCGTATTCGGGGTGAATTTTCTTGACGGCCGCATAAAAGGGTATCCTAAGTCTAAACCGGGTACCGGCGGACAGACACCAAATGCAATGTACTTTCGCATGGTTCGCGGTGACGTAACGTACGGTATAAATAATTTTATTGACAACAGCGACGAGACAATCACAGATCGTGCGACGGGTTTGATGTGGCAACAGATTGATGATGGAACATCGCGGGACTGGGAAGAGGCCCTTGCGTACGCTGAAAAACTGGAACTGGCAGGACATACCGACTGGCGGCTGCCGAGCATTAAAGAACTTCAGGGAATTGTTGATTATACCAGGGCGCCTGATATAACAAACTCGCCGGCCATCGATCCTTTGTTTTTTTGTACCGAGATAGAAGATCCGGACGGAAATCAGGGCCAGTATCCATACTACTGGTCAGGTACGACCCATCGGGATGGCAAAAATCCGGGAAGCGCGGCGACATATGTAGCTTTTGGTGAAGCACAGGGAAAAATGAATGATAAATTAATGGATGTGCATGGTGCCGGAGCGCAGCGCAGCGATCCTAAAAGCGGTAATGTTTCCGATTATCCACAATTTCATGGACCGCAGGGTGATGTGCGCTATGTCTATAACTATGTCAGGTGTGTCAGATATGCCGAAGAAACAGAAATTGAAAAAGCTGGAAATAATATCCTGCAGAAAAATAATTGCATTATCTTATGTAATACGGATGTCCACAACAAGTTTTCACTTACCCTGAGTGTAAAACAACCCGGTACTGTCGCGGTAAACATCTGTACGGTAAATGGCCGGCATATTACCACCATGGAAAATAATTTTAAATCAGCCGGTAACTATAGGTGTCAATGGCGAACTGATAATCAGTCAAGTGGGATTTTCGTGTGCATAGTTACTATCGGCAATCAAACCGAGAATAGAATTATATCATTTATCCGGAATTAATAAAAACGTTTGGTGCTGTGTGTTACGAATAGAATTATTGAAGAAGCCAAACGATTTCGGCCTGAACATTCGAAGATGTTTACAAAACAGGATTACGTCATCCGACACCGGGGCCGGTACCTGTTTGTGTGAAGCATACCGGATGTTTTTTGAACACGCCGACTAAAACATTCCGGAAACCGTCAAAGGAATGGAGGAGTTTTCATGTCGCACAATACGATAAAAAACAAACCCTTAGACCGTCGGGAGTTTCTTAAAACGACCGGGTTAGCCATTGGAAGCCTCGGCGTTTCCCAACTTCTCGGGAAGCAAACGATGATCCCGGGACGTTCCCAACCGAACATAATCTTTTTACAGGCCGATGATATGGGTATTGAAACTATTACCTCCTATGGCGGCACTTCATATACAATGCCGAATATTGATGCGCTTGCATCAAAGGGGGTACAATTCAGTAACTGTTTTTCCAGCCCCTTATGTACTCCGACGCGGGCTCAATTTATTACGGGGCGTTACGGTTTTCGCACCGGCATCGATGAACTTGCCTCTAACACCGTAAAGCTTGATCCGACAAAAGAAGTAACTCTTGCTAAAACACTCAAAGGAGCGGGATATGACACGGCAATTACCGGTAAATGGCACCTCTGCCCAAGGAATGAAACTTCAGCCAATATAACTGCCAGTGATTTTGATGAACAATTCTGTTATGAAGGTGGTACGATTGACTACGGTTCACCGGATAATTATCTTCCCGATAAACATCTTAAATTTGCACTTGATTATCTCGAAGCGCATCAAAGCAGCACGAAACCTTTTTATTTACAATATTCATTCGGATTGCCCCACTTTCCCTTTGTGGCAACACCCCTGAACC
>JAUVGS010000342.1 GCA_030593665.1 Chitinivibrionales bacterium
GCCCCTACTGCCGTTTGAAAATAAATTCATCTTTGAAATAAAAACTACTATGCATTTCCCTCTCATAGTAACTCATTCAAAATTATAGAGTTGCCCAGTTAATATATCGGATGATTCCAACAAAACTTTAATTCTTTTTTGCATGCGGTAGAATCAGCCGTATACCAGAACTTTTTTACCTCCTTATGCAAAAATGTTTTACACGTAAGTCATTGTAAAATAGCAAGTTAGTTTCTTGGCATATCAATTGCGTAAATATATGATGTAAAATGGATTAAAAAGTATGAAAACATCACCAATAAACAACAGCCATAACATAAACAGTCATCAAACGCCTCGACAGACCTGGAAGGTTGCCCGGGAATTTGAGTCTATTTTCACCTCAATAATGATGAAATCTATGCGAAAAACAGTTATGGATGATGGTTTGATGGAAAAAAGTTTGGGCGAAAAAATTTATACTGATATGCTTGATCTTGAATATGCGAAAATAATCTCAAATAATGCATCATTCGGACTTGCGGAACAGATTGTCAAACAAATTGATCAAATGAGCAGCGAACCGGGCATGATAAAAACACTACAGAATATCGGCAATCAACCCTGGATGATAGATCATCGGCTGGTTCCGGGGCAGCAGACACTTCATACTACCACATCTCTTACTCAACGGGTTGCTCACTGGAATACTTTTATCGATGAAGCAAGCGCTTCCTACAACATCGACAGAAGCCTTATTTCCGCAGTTATTGCTCAGGAATCTGCCGGTAATCCCTATGCAGTATCCCGGGCCGGTGCCAAAGGGCTCATGCAGCTCATCGATTCGACCGCACAGGATTTAGGGGTAAAACATGTTTTTAATCCCCGTGAAAATATTATGGCCGGTACGAAATACCTTGAACAGCTTCTGAAAGAATTTAAGGGTAATGAAACACTGGCACTAGCATCCTATAATGCCGGACCTGCTGCAGTGAAAAAATATGGCGGTATCCCACCATACAGGGAAACGCAAAACTATGTTGTACGTGTTCTTACTATGCGGGATAAATTTAAGCGCCTCGAGGAAATACCACAAGCCAAGCAGACCGGGAATGGAGAATAGAAATGGATAATTTTTTTGAAGAACTGAAAATAGTACTTTCTGATGAGCTGCATATTCACTCAGATTGTGTACAAACTGCAACTGATATGAATACAGCAATTAAAAAAAGGGATGTGGATAAGGTTCAAAGGTTAACAAACCAATTTGACACGTTAATCGGACAGATTGAAACCCTTGAAATTAGACGCCTTGAGCTGTGTGACAGCATTACTAAAGCACTGAGGCCTGAAAATCGTCATATGAATCTGCAGAATATAATTACCCTGGTTCCGGAAAAAGAACAGAAATCCTTTTCCGAAATGCGTTCCTCTTTAAAAAAGAAAATTGGTGAACTGGCAAGAATAAATACATCAAATCAGCTACTTCTGAACGAATCATTATTAGCAATTGGCATAAATTTTGAATTAATAGCACAGTCACACCATGTGGATACAGGATACAAACAGACCGGTGCTATTCAGAAACAGCCGGTTCATAGACATATTATTAACCATGTAGCTTAAGAAGGTACTTATGAGCCTCTTTTCAGTACTGGGAATTGGTGTACGCGGTTTAGCAGCTTCTCAGCTTGGTATGGATATTACCGGACAGAATATTGCCAATGCCGATGTAGAGGGATATTCGCGAAAAAGACTCAATATAACGGCTGAGTACCGCTATGATGAGATGTTTGGTCAGATGGGTTTCGGCGTTAAAGTCGTCAATATAGAACGAATACGTGATAAATTTATCGACCAGCAGATCAGGGTACAGAATGAGGAAGTAGGTTATTTCGAAGAGATCGACCACACCCTCGAGTCAATCGAGAATATTTTTATGGAACCTACCGACACCGGTATCATGAATTTCATTGATCAGTTCTTCGACAGTTGGGAAAACCTGGCGAATAACCCCGCAGACCTTGCTGCACGGACCATGGTGAAAACAAATGGAGAAATTTTAACGAATGTCTTCCATAATGTAAGCTCTGAACTGCGTGATCTGCGCCAGACGCGAAACGATGAAATAGCCAACAAGGTCGAAGAGGTCAACGTGAAACTCCACGAGATATTTAACCTGAATAAAGAGATCTCCCAGGTAGAGATCAGTGGACAGAATGCGAATGACAGTCGTGACCGCCGTGACCTTCTGCTGAAAAAACTATCAAAGATAATTGAGATAAATGTTATTGAAAACGATTTAGGCCAGGTGACCGTAACCACCGCAGGAAATATCCTCGTCTCCCCGGTTGATGTCCAGGAACTCGAGATTACGACAACGACATTTACCCATCCCGACGGTACCAACTATAGTGCCATCGGTGTCAGATTCAGTAATTCAAAGCGTATCTATAATCCTCCCGGTGGTGAGATGAAAGGGCTTTTTGATTCACGCGACACCTTTATCCCCGAATATGAGACCTGGCTCGACACCCTCGCTATGGGATTGATGCAACGTGTCAATACTCAGCATCTTCTTGGCTACAATCTCATGGGGTATAACGGCTTTAACTTCTTTGACCCAACCACTACCGGTGCTTCAGATATTAATTTATCCGCGTCAATAACTTCTGATGTAAAAAACATAGCGGCTGCCCTGGCACAAGCAACAGTATCTGCATCAACAAACAACGTTGCAGCCGGCGCACTCGATTTCGGCACTATTTATCAATTGACTAAAAACGGGAATCCTTCTCTGGGTCCAGCCGATCCCAATAATGCAAAAAATATTGCCCATGGTACTGTAATAGTAACAATTGGCAACACAACCCTCATCGAGAATACTGATTATAATGTCAATTATATAACCGGTACCATTCAGATGCTCCATGCGGGCTATGACGGTAACGCGATCGATGTAGATTTTGATTATAACACCGGCCAATGGGCAGGCCCCGGTGATAACGGTAATGCTATCGAAATAGGTCAATTGCGCCATGCCTTGGTTATGGTACCTGACGCACTTGGCAACCCAACCGCGACCTTTGATCAATACTACAGTACCTTTATCGGCAGACTCGGATTTGCGAGAAATGAAGCGGCATCAAATCTTGAAACCAGAGAATTTCTAATAGAACAGTATGAGACGCATCAGGATGCAATAGCAGGAGTATCACTGGATGAGGAGATGGCTGAGCTCATAAAATATCAGCATACCTATCAAGCCTCGGCACGGATTATTAAAACGGCCGATCTAATGCTTGATGTTCTTATGAATCTTTAATGAATTAACCATCTATTTATGGAGATGTACACATGAGAATAACTTACAGAACCATTAAC
>JAUVGS010000143.1 GCA_030593665.1 Chitinivibrionales bacterium
GTAAATGCAATCAATGTATTACTAACGATATCTTCAGATATAAATTTCGGTGCAGTATTACTAAACGATGGTGCACAATCTGTTATTACAATTAAAAATACAGGTGCGTGCAGTGATATTACAGCAACCTTAACGTAATTCCGGGAATGGTATTGAATACAGTGAAATAATGGTTTTATCTACTGTTGGAGATCCAATCGTTTAAGTATGAGGGAGACCTGAGGGTATACTTTTTTTAACGCGCAGTTTCAGAGGAGAAAACGATGAACAGATTCGCAGTGGTTATTCTTCTTTCTATCTTTTTTGTTTTTGGGGGATTTAGTGCCGTTGTTACGTATGATGAACATAATACTATTCTTATTGATGGCTGGCCTTTTTTCCCGATTATGCAGTGGCTTCAGACAACGGGGAATATAGAAAAAAATAAAAATCTCGGTATAAACACATTCACCGGCGTATGGGATCAGACAACCGAAAAAGCGCTTGAATACCTTGAAGCATATAATAAGCACGATGTCTGGGGAATTGTCCATTTTGACAGTAGTGATACTGTTATAAATCATCCGGCTCTTTTAGGATGGATATTTGGCGATGAACCGGATTTACAGTCAAATGCGACACTTCCCGATACAATACTGAGTGAATATAATCATATTAAAAACCTGGATACGAATCATCTGACTTTTTTAACGGTGACCGGTTCGTTTTATGATAATCTACCGGACTGGATGAATGGTGATGATTCCTATTATTATGGGTATGCTGCGGCAACGGATGTTATCGGTTTTGATAAATATCCGATTTATGGCTGGTGCAGAAAGGACTGGTTATATTGGGTAGGGGATGCACAGGATACCTTACATTTAAAGTATGCAAAAGGAGAGCATCCGACGTATCAATGGATAGAATGTATCAAATGCTGCAGCAAATGGTGCGACTATCCTGAGCGGGATAACCTGGGCCCTTTTCCCAATGAGATTCGCTGTGAGGTTTGGTACGCCATAATCCACGGGGCTAAAGCTATCGGTTACTTTACCCATACCTGGCGGCCGGATGACTGTCAGGATAAAGGAACGCAGTACTACAAAAATTATCAGGTGACTCCCGGACAGGAAGCGGAGCTGATTCGGACCAATGGGCAGATTACCGCTTTAACACCGGTTTTGAGTCGACCGAACCTGACTAATGTGACACCTATGATTACCTCCGGCGCCGGACGGATTGATGTTATGACAAAGGGGTATAATAATACACTCTATATATTCGCCGTCAATGTACTCCATGTTACAGACAGTAATACACAACTCGTTTCATGTACCGTTCCGGGATTAGGCAGTACCGGGCAGAATGTTAAAGTATACGACGAATCCCGTACTTTGACGCCGGTGGGGGATACCTTTGTCGATACTTTTACAGAAGAGGAGCCGGTTCATATCTATACTGTTGACGGTATTGTCCCGGTTATCTATACCGTAAATAACTATTCCTTGTCAAGCGATGCGTATCATCTCTATTCTTCATGGTTGGATAATTCTGCAGGAAGCATTTCGTTCTCGGTTATCGGGCCGAAGGGTGCGCAGATTAAGTTGTCAATTGTTGATATATCGGGCAGAGTGATTAAGAATCTTTTTTCCGGTATACTTGCAGTTCCTCGTTATTCGGTTACGTGGAATGGTGTCGCTGAAAAAGGAGGAAAAGTAAGCCCCGGAATCTATTTTTGCAGATTGCAAAGTAATCGGGTTCAGAAAATTGTAAGGGTAGTAGTATTGAAATAATTCGTGTGGCATGATCATTCTTGATCGTGTATTTTTAAACGATGGAACAGAAACTGATCAGTGACAATTATTTTTCGGGGTTAGGTAAGGTGTTTTTAACATGCATGGTAACAAGGCATACATCGTCTTCAAGTTCTTCAGCATCGGAAAAGTTCCGGATCTCTTCAAGAACAATTTTCATTAGTCGATCAGGTGAAGTTGGGACGGCTTTCTGAACAAAGCTGAGAAGGCCCTTTCTGCCATACAGTTTCCCCTCTTTATTTACTGTTTCATAAATACCATCGGTATAAAAAAAGACAATGTCTTCATAAGCAAGGGTGCATTCATTCGTTGAAAAATTAAAATCCTCGTGAATTCCTATCGCCGGTTCAGGTTTTGTGCCATTCATTTTTAAGTTTTCAGCGGTTTTATTCTTTTTATTAATAATGAAAGGTATCGGATGTCCGGCGTTTGTATAACGGAATTTACCGGAAGATATATCAGCGACACCAAAAAACGCCGTGGCAAAGATACCGGTATAAAACCGGCCCATGATTGAGTTGAGTCCGTTATTCATTCGCTGCATGAAAAGAGAAGTGTCTGCTGCAATTGGCAAAAGTTCCTCAATTAAACCACGCAGAAAGAATGTCAGTAATGAAGCGCGTGCTCCGTGTCCCATAACATCACATATCAATATACCGACTTCGTGGTCGGAAATGGGGAGAATATCAAAAAAGTCACCGGCCAGTGTTGTCGCAGGCTTATAGTAATGTGCGAACTGAAGCGTACTTTTATTTTTCGGTACATGAAGAGGAAAATGTTTGTAGTGTTTTGCGAGAATGGCGGATTGGATTTCACGGGCCATGTTCAGGTCGGTTTCCATGACCTCATTTTTCAGGCGAAGTTCAGTACTTGCCTGGGCAAGCTCATGCTCTACGAGTTTGCGGTCGGTGATGTCGAATATAATACCAAACGCCGCATAGCATTCTCCCTTTTCATTACGTATGCCAGTGGTTATATCTCTTGCCCATCGCGTTTCACCGGATTTGGTTTGAAATCGGAAATCCATCACAAAATTATCAATCAAACCGTTACGTAAGCGTGTTAATACTTCATCACGCGACAGTCCGGATAATGCACCGATTATTTCAATTGAGGTAACTATCTTATCCCAGAGGGATAGAGTAAATTCTTCAGGTGTGTATCCGGTAATATCCTTAATGCCTTCACCAAGATAATCATAATTTTCGGAATTAAAGTTCCGCCGGTAAACAGTTGCTTTCCCCCGCTCAAGCACCTGGTTGACATCAGTATATACTTTATGCCGCTCTTCCTCTTCCTGTTGTTGTATTAATCGCTGTACCTGATGATTATATGCATAATAAACTACAATTATAAGGATAATTATCCATAGCAGATAAAACCACCAGGTCTGCCAGAATGGCGGAATAATGGTTATCTTTAACGAGGTGCCTGTCTTATTCCAGATGCCGTCATTATTAGAGGCTATAACCTTTAAACGATACTCTCCCGGCGGCAGGTGGGCATAGCTGACATACCGTCTGTTGCTGCCAACATAATTCCACTTTTTTTCGATCCCTTCCATCATGTAGGCATACTGGTTTTTATCAGGGGAAACATAGTGTAATGCCGCAAATTCAAAGGAAAACACATTGTCAGTATAAGAAAGAACCAGTTCTTTCGTTTCTACAATTGAATGTTCCAGAATGGTGCGTCCATCAATCATTTCTCCGATAGGAACAGATTGATTAAACAACTGGAAATCGGTAATAACTACGATTGGGAAATTTTGATTATCCCGGATACTGTCCGGATGGAAAATGTTAAATCCGTTAATACCGCCAAAAAGCATTTCACCGGTTCCCAGCTTGCAGCCGGTGCCGGTATTAAATTCATTACTCTGCAGCCCATCCTGGACATCGTAACTTTTACTGGTGGTTGTTTGAGGATTAAATTTTGCGATGCCATTATTTGTTGTCAACCACAAGTTCCCATGGTCATCTTCCAGGATATCATATATAATATTATCCAGCAGTCCGTCCTTTTTAGAGTAACTGGTAAAAACGCCGGCATCCCGGTCAAATTTGTTAAGTCCGCCATAGACAGTCCCAATCCACAGGGTACCGTTTTTGTCTTCATAAATAGACAATATAAAGTTGTCGCTTATGCTGCCGGCATCTGAAGAGTCATATTGATATCGGATAAATTGTTCAGTCTCTTGATTAAACTTATTAAGTCCTCCGCCAAATGTTCCAATCCATAAGTCATTATATTGATCGATATACAGATAGAAAATTCTATTATTACTTAAGCTTGTTGAATCAACAGGATTGTGCAGGTAACGAATAAAGGTACCGGAGATTTTATCGAACTTATTTAAACCACCGCCATTGGTACCTATCCATAAGGTGTTCGGGTGATTGCTGCAAATGTCTCTGATTTTATTGTCACTCAGACTATGCCGGTTATATGGGTTGTGCTTATAATGGGTGAAACGGCCGTTTTCTCTATTAAATTTATTCAGGCCGCCGCCATTAGTTCCAATCCAGAAGGCACCGGAACTGTCTTCGGAAATGGCAAAAACCCTGTTATCACTTAAACTGTACTGGTACTGAGAATTATGTTTGAAGTGGCTGAAGGAACCGTTTTTTCTATCGAATTTATTGAGTCCGCCTCCATCAGTACCTATCCAGATGATACCGGTATTGTCTTCATAAATCGGCCTGATAAGGTTATGACTCAGACTGTTCGGGTTATTGAGACTATGCTTATAATGAATAAACTTCTGTGATTCCCTGTTGTATATATTCACCCCGCCGGCGTAGGTACCGAACCATATGCCGCCATTATTGTCTTCATAGATTGACTTAATCCTGTTGTGACTCAGGCTGTAAGGATTATCCGGATTATTATGGTAATTGTAAAATCCCTTTTTCCCTCGATGAAAAATGTCAATTCCATGGTCATTGGTTCCTATCCAGAACGTGCCGTATTTATCCTCATAGAGCACGTTTATATGGTTACTGCTTATACTATTCGGTTTGAACGGATTATGTTTATACCGAATAAATTGATCCGTTTCATAATCATACTGATTCAATCCACCATCCTCTGTTCCAATCCAGAGATTACCGGACCGGTCTTCATATAGGCATAAAACCAGATCACTACTGATACTGAAATGATCTTCCGGATCATGCTTATAATGAACAAAACGTTCTTTTTTCCGTTTAAATCTGTTAAGTCCTCCACCGTAAGTGCCAATCCACAATGTTCCGAATTTGTCTTCAAGCACAGCTCTGATATCATTGTGGCTTATACTGTTTGGATTGTCGGGAAACCTCTGATAACAGGTGAATTTCTTTTTTCCCCGATCATATTTGTTCAGTCCAAATTCAGTTCCGATCCAGAGCATTCCTTTCTGATCTTCACAAAACGCGAAGATTCTATTATTGTTAATACTGTTCAAATCCTCAGGATCATTTAAATACCGGGTGAAAATCTCTTTTTCGTGATCAAAGCTGTTTAATCCATTTTCAGTACCTATCCATAATATGCCGGAATGATCTTTATAAATTAATCGAATCCAGGCGTTACTCAAACTATTTGGATTGCCTTCCTCCGGATGAAAAGTGGTAATCGTATATCCGTCGTATTTATTTATTCCAGCCTCTGTGGCAATCCATATAAATCCGTAATTATCCTGCATAATACTATACCCGGAGTTCTGGGAAAGCCCGTCCTCTATTGAAAGGTGACTAAATCGTATTTCAGTTCCCTGTGCATGCGGGGAAGTATAGAGGAGTGAAATGAGCACTATACAGAATAAAGGAAGTAATTTTTTTGAAATCATTTTTATTATTATAGTGTGATAAATAAAAATTACAGCTCGATTAATCTCTGTAAAAATCGATTTAATATATAGTTATAGTATTTCATTGATTATACACCTAATTTTAATAGATTACAATTGAAAAGCGGAAAACAGGCAGATTTATGGTAATTGATAGTTGCATTATGATTGAACAGAGGTGTCTTGGATTTAAGGGTTGGATTGCAGGTAACTGAAAAATTTAATTTTTCATGGACTCCTGTTGACGGTTCAGGTTTTTTCCGTTGAGGTTTTTCTTCTGCAGGTTTACATGATATTTTAATACACTGCCGTGTATGTTACGGCCTTCGGGGGCAGGAAGGAAGTAATTTATCATAAACCATATCATTGAAACCGGCTTCAATAC
>JAUVGS010000152.1 GCA_030593665.1 Chitinivibrionales bacterium
TTTTTATCGGGATCAACGAGAAAAATATTTTGTATATTTTTATTTTTTCCGTTATCAATAATAGATGTCGGCCAATCTTGAACTACCCAATTATTATCATGCGGCAGCACACCTGCCATGCCGAAATCAACCCAGAATATGCCGACATCCTGGCCGGTTTCGCAGATATCCACCAAGTCATCTCCCAGAACCTCTGGTTTCGGATCGAAATCTTGCCACAACTCCTGAATTGAGGGATAGCCGATCTGGTAAATTACCGGATTGGGATGAAATTCATCGGCAAAGGTTTTCATGACACCGAGAAAATCATTCTCATAATTATCAAACCCTTTAACGCCTTCAAATTCATCAAGCCCTTCACAGTCATTGACAAACAAAATATCTCCCCGAAAGGTTTCCGGGAAATGGGTAAGGGTTCTGTTCGGATGTTTCAGGAAAAGTGTATAATCGCTGCCATGAGCCTTGACCCATCCTTCCCACTGTTCAGCAACCGTGTCCGTCACTTTTTTGCCCCATATATTCGTAGAACATTGATACCATTCCACATCAATGCCAAATCCAATAACAGAGGGATGGTGTTTATATCGGCCCAATACCATATCAATAACTGTCTTGACATCCGCATGACCGGTTTCAACCTGGAGATGCACTTTAATACCGACAGTATCAAAATAACTTAGATAGGCCTCACTTGAATCGCCCTTTTCATAGGATAATTTTTCCTTGGGATAATTCTGATCGTTGGGGAAATACAAATGACACTCATCCGGATCCCAGAAAACCCCGACAGTCCAAATTGCCGTTGGAGTGGTCCCCGGAAAATAGATGTTCATAGTATACAGCGAATGATGCCACCCTTTAGGTTCAGGATAGGGAGAGATTCCATAACGCGAGGTGCGAATCCCTGATTGGGTGATCTCTCCGGCAGAAAGTATACCCGTCAATAAACAGAATACTAGTGCAATAACATATTTCATAATTTTCTTCCCGCCTCCAATGGGTGGTTCAACTATAGAACATTCTTTTTTTGAAACAGTCGAGTCCGGTTATTAATAATATACGCAGAATTGACTTATAATGGCTGATTTTCCGTATACCATTTTTTTTATTTTTGTAGACCTGTTTGATTATCAATTTAAAGTATCTTAACCATTAAGGCACATATTTACAAAACATTTATTTAAAAGTTAACAATTACCAATAAAGATACTCCAAAAAGTGAATACAATCAAATTTTAACCCATTTTGTCTTCGGGACAAGAGACAATTAAACAGTTTTATGACTTTATAGCTTTTCTAAAAGATATTTACAGATGTTGAAAATAAAATCGTTATAATAATATATTATAAATTAGTTTATACATATTAGTATTTCAGTCAAGAGGCATGCCATGGTAAAACACAAAACTTCTGTATGCACTGAAAACCGACACTCACCTAACCAGGGTAACTATAATGAAAAAAAGATTACGCAGTTCGTTTAACATTAGTCGGTATTTTTTTCTCTTCTTTCTGTTATCCCAGAATCTTTTCCCCCAATCCGGGGAAAAGAAAACAGAAGCGACCATTGCAGTATTACCATTGAAAACGATGGAGAAGAAAACGACGCCTGAAACGCTGGAACTTACCAACTGGGTAATTTTTAAATCCTTTGCTCTGGGAATAAAAAACATTCTCGATTTTGAGGAGACACAGAAAATTCTGAAAGCGGATGACCGGCTGGATTTCGAATCATGCTCGTTTGACAGTTGTATCTATGCGGTAGGCGCCCGGCTGCAGGTTGCAAAGATAATCTGGGGAAATATTGCCTCGGATGATGTCCAGCATACTCTTATTCTTTATCTGGGTGATGTTGCAGAAAAAAAACTGATTAATTCTGTCACGATACAGATCAAAGGTACGACCAGGGATATGCAGAACCACCTCACTCCTGCACTGCAGCGTCTCTTTATTAAGAGCGGTACTACTTACGCAAGCAGCGGCACTGATACTCCCCGGGAACCCATTCAACCGCCACAGCCTGCGTCAAAACATTCTCAAATAGTAACTATCCAGGTATTAAGCCAACCAACAGGCGCATTGGTGTATATAGACGGAAAAAAGGTTGGCATCACACCGTATAAAGCAGACTCATTACCTGCCGGATCTCATGATATCACACTCGATCTGTATGGTTATCAGCAGTTTTCAAAAACGTTTACCCTCTCCGGCGGTGCGCAGAAAAAATACCTGATAAAACTGTCAAAACGTTTCGGCGGCCTGGCAGTGCTGAGCCATCCCCCGGGCGCCTCGGTTGTGTTGAACAGTGACACACTGGGGCAGACGCCTTTTTTCAGTGACACATTAAATCCCGGCACCTATACGCTCAATTGCCTGCTGCCGAAATATGTTCCCGTTACCAGACCGGTGACCATAGTTCGTTCCGTATCCGACACCATCAGCGTGAAGCTGACATCACAGGCCTATATCGATTCTCTGAAACAGGTAAAACACCGGAAGGGCCGGTTGACACGCAGGATTATCTTTGGGACACTGGCAGCCGGCTTTGCAGGGCTCGGCGTCTATTACAACCGTGAGGTACAACAGGAGCTTGACAAATTAGATGCCGCGTATGCCAATTATAATCAACCCGGTCTGACGTCATCACAATATAAGAATTATTATAAACCGGTTGAGGAAGCACTCAAAGAGACCGACAGCCTTAAAGGAAAACGAAATGCTTTCTTTATCATAGGCGGCGCATTTGCTGTGGCCTTTGGCATTTCAATACCGTTCTAATAACACCGGATCATTATGTTTTTACATACATTTCAAAGGAACACACCGTGAAAATCGAACATTTGAGTAAAAAAAGGTCTTGGCTAATCTTCTGCTGTACAGTGGCGCTTATTTTATCCTGCGTCAACTATGACGAAGATTCCTATACCCAGTCAAATCCCTGGGACCCCAACGGCAACAATTTTACCAATAACCAGGCACCGAAATATATCGTCACTTCAGCGGACAGCACTCTCTGGTATGATTATGATTTTTCTGCCGGGCATGGCATTATTAACTTTACCTATTATGCCTATGATCCCAATGAAGAACACGACACCCTTACCTATACGGTCTATGTCGGACCGTCACCTACCACTCTTGACAGTGTATATCATGGAAGGAAAACAAGTCTTCTGATTGACAGTGTATCCTTTGCACAAAAGTATTATTATAAAATAACGGCCACTGATCTCTATGACAGTTCGATTACCGCCGGCGGATCGATGACTGCCCCGGCAGGTATGCCGCCATCCAGACCGACAGACCTCTATGCATCAATCAGCAACTATTCGTATGTTACGTTACAATGGGACCCCAAATATGACAGCCAGGGGTATCGATTATACCGGTCAAACGAGATACAGGGAGAGTATACTCTTATTCTGGACACAATCCCTCAAAGTACATCCAATTATATCACCTGCCGGGATTATGTCAATGACTATTATCTCCATTATTATGTCCTGGCTTCACGCAACCAATATGGGCAAAGCCGTTCAAAACCGGTAGAGGGCCGGATATACTATTCCGGGCTCAAAATGCCTTCAATCAGCTCGGTCTCAAACAGCACCTACTATGACTCAATAAGAATTTCCTGGTATCCGACGTCCACATCGCAAAACCCGAAATATTACCATCTTTATAGAAGCGATTTAACGTCATCAAGCGGTTACTATCACCACGCCACCATACAGCATCCCGGCAATTCATCCACTATTTATTACTACGATACGGTATACAGCAATACACGATGTTTTTATAAAATTGCTGTTTTTGACACGCAGGACAGGGGGAGCAGATTAAGCAGTTATAATTCCGGCTATTTTAAAACACTTTCCGCTCCGAGTTCTTTTTATGCATCAGACGGTACGTATCACGCGTATATCCTGCTATCCTGGTATAGTGTGACCAAAGCAGCCCAATATTATATCTACCGGTCCACCTCATCTTCAGGGACCTATACATTCATAGATTCTACGGATACAACTATCTATAAAGACTCATCCGTCATCGATTCATCTACGTCCTATTACTATTATAAAGCTTCTGCGGTAGACGCCAACGGAAAGGAAGGCTCCTTCTCGTCCTATAACCGTGGATACCTGAAAGCGTTTTCTTATCCGGTCAACTTTACCGCTTCCAGTTATCTCTATAAGTCCCGTATTACCCTTTCCTGGGAAAAGATACCTCCGGCAACAGGATTTAATCTCTACCGGTCCACAAGTAACCTCTCATCAGATTATGTGAGAATTGCCGCGGTCAAAGATACCTTCTATAGTGACACCGCAGTGTCTCCTGACTCAATCTATTATTATAAGATCAGTTCAATCAAAGAGGAGGTTGAAACTTCTCTTTCAGCATATATAACAGGACGACTTTTAACCTACCCCGAAAATCTTTCCGGAACCGGGAAGAGCAGCTACAACAGGCTCATCTGGGCAACAATTTCATCATCGTATATACAAGGATACGTTATTTACAGATCGCCCGATAATACTACCTACACACCAATTGATTCAGTGACATCCTACTCAACCGGTTATTATAACGACTACAACCCGGGTTTTTATTTCTACAAGGTTTCCGCCTATTCCAGTTATGAAGAGAGTGATACAGGCCCTGCAATATTCTGTCAGCCTATTCCTGAAGTTCCCGGCAGCATCCGGGCAGTTGAACATATCGATTATGTCACAATTTCCTGGACAGCCGCCAACTTCGCCGACCAATATTATATTTATCGCGGCATCATATCCAACAATGTCACCCGCATCGATTCAACAACCGATACTACGTTTAATGACACACTGACAACATCAACGAAATATTACTATAAAGTAAAGTCAAAAAATGATGGCGGGACGAGTGATTACAGCGACAATGTGAAAGCCGGCGCTATCACACGGCCTCCGGAACCATACAATTTCACTGTCTCGGGAAATGTGTACCGTATTGCACTGTACTGGACTCAAAACACCAGTGGCTCTTTAGCGGAGGCATTTTTAATCTACCGCTCACTTGACTCTGCAGGTACCTTCTCAAAAATTGACAGCATCACAGGTACCTTTTATTATGATACGGTTCCTGACACTGTAACGTATTACTACAAGGTTTCAGGTTATAATCTGGCGGGTGAAGGGAGTAAAACAACAGTAAAAAAGGGTAAGCGGATACCGCCTTCCTATCCTACAACAATCACCGTGGGCAGTGAGCTATACATGACACACATCCCGGTAACCTGGACTCCAAGCACCGGCGCTGACGGCTATACCGTCTATCGCAACACCTCCTCAACCGGTACGTTTACAAGCCTTGCATCAACCACTCAACAAGCATATAATGATTCGACGCCACTGCCTGATATCACCTACTATTATAAAATTGCCGCATACAGTATCGTTGGGGAAGGATCAAAAAGCGGGTCGAAATCGGGGAAACTGTTATGGGAATTCCCTTCGCCGCCAATTTCGGTAACCGCATCACAGGGCGCCAAGGTGGATACCATTACCGTGTCATGGGCGACCTGCCTGAACACCGATGAATACGCCGTGTACCGGGACAGCGATACCGGTTTCACCAGCCCTGAACTGCGCGTTACAACCACTAGTACTACTTTCCACGATACGGTACAGAGTGATGTTTCCTATGTGTACCGGATAAAGGCTATCAATCAAATTGGTCAAAGCGTGTTAAGCAGCGCTTATGGTATTGGCTACAGGAAGCCCTCGGCAGCGCCTCTTCCCCCG
>JAUVGS010000138.1 GCA_030593665.1 Chitinivibrionales bacterium
TACTAACGCGGGATAAACCCGCAAGTAAGTTCCTTATCAGATTTCTTTCTAACCGAAGAAAGCATTCGGAATAAAGTATTGTAACAAATAAATTTGTAACCAATACCTAAAAAACAAGAAAGTAATCTGTAAGGTACTAATTAGTAATCATTATTCCTTTGACAAAGAAAGGTGACGTTCTCTATCTTTTACACAGAGATACATATTATAGAATTCATTTAAAAAGTGAGTATAGTACCAATATGAATACAAAAGCACAATTTCCTCCGAAGACCATAGCCATCTATAGTGTAGGACTGCTCGGCGGTTCTATCGGACTTGGGTTGATGAAGTCAGGATTTACCGGCAGGATAATCGGTCTGTCCTCATTACCTAATATTGAAAAAGCACTCGCGCTGGGGTGTATTGATGAGGGGTATCCTTATGACCAGCTTGTAAATATAATCGAAAAGTGTGACATTCTTTTTCTATGTTCACCTATTACGGTTATTCTTGAGACAATAGAGAAACTTGCGCAACTTGAATTACCGGAGAATCTTATCATTTCCGATGTTGGCAGTACCAAGAGCGTCATAGCAGAGACTGCGGTAAAGGCACTGCCGGATCATGTGCATTTTATCGGCGGCCATCCTATGGCCGGGTCCGAAAAAAGCGGCCCAGCCGGATCGGATCCCTACCTCTTCCAGAATGCTATTTATGTTCTTGCACCGCTGACCCCGGAGCCGGAAGATATCGACCAGGAGTTTGCCCAATTTCTTAAACAATATCTTGGGTGCCGGTATATCTTCCTTAAACCGGATACGCATGATACCATTGCGGCGACAGTGAGCCATATCCCCCACCTGCTGGCTGTCGCTCTTGTCAACCTTGCGCAGGAAACTGAAAATAAGACCCCGGGAACTATGCAACTCGCGGCCGGTGGATTCAGAGACCTTACCCGTGTCGCTTCAGCACCGTTTAAAATGTGGCATGATATATTCCTGACAAATAAAAATGTTATCGGGCCTCTTCTCGATGAATGCATCCGGATGCTTTCCGCCATGAAAGATAATCTTGAAGCTGATACCCTTGAACAAAGTTTTAATGCCGCCACTGAAACACGTACCAAGATACCGGTTCACCACAAAGGATTTATTACCGCACTCCATGAAATACTCGTTATCGCGAAAGATCAACCCGGGGTTATTGCAACCATCTCAAGTACCCTGTCGGGGCATGATATTAATATCAAAGATATAGAGGTCATTAAAATCCGCGAGGGTGAAGGCGGTACCATAAAACTGGGCTTTGAATCGGATGTGATTGCACAATCAGCAATAAAGGTCTTAAACACCAGAGGTTTCTCGGCCTGGGAAAGGAAATAATTCTTGTGTTGGAATTACAACGAGCAAAAGAGATAGCCGGAACAGTCGCCCTGCCAACGAATCCGGATTTTTTTCTGGTAAGTCTTTTTTGTGCTCTGGCGGCACAAAAACGCACAACAGTTTCTCCTGTTGCCGAAACACCCCTTATTTCATACTACAAGGAAATATTTTCAGACCACCTCTCAATTTCTCAAAAGGGAGCCTCCTGTGAGATTGTACCGAAAGAGGAAGAGGTTCCATCACCAATTCATTTATCGTATAACGATCTCCCCTATCCTGCTTTTATTGTTTTCCTTCTTCTCGGACTCAAAAAAACAATTTTATTTAAAGACCTTCCCACAAAACGCCTTGAAGTATGGCAGAAGCAGACAGCCTTTTTCGGTTATTCTCTCGAATCAATACAGGCTGACGACGCAACTGCGTTAACACTTTCTTCTATGGCACGTTTATAGTACCAGAAGACATTCTTGATATAAACAGTATGCACCAATGCCTTGGACTTGCTTTTGGATTAAAAAAGCAACTCGTCTTTACTATTGATCATCAATTCCAAAGCCCGCTCAGACACCTTCTTCCAGTTTTTGGATACGAGCTGCAAATAAAAAGTAATTATGAAAAAAAAGAGAAAAGTCCCCTTGAGAAAAGAATGCGATTTTTTGCACCAAAGCTCCTGAAAAAAACCGACTCGAAATTATCTTTTACTACATCTATTGATTTCAGGGCCACCGGCACTGAAAATGTTTCTGTTACTCTTCCGGGAGATGACATACTCGCTGCCATACTGTTGACAGCAAAAAGTCTCATTCAGAAAGGACAGTTGGTTCTCGGCAACGTACCACTGGAACCGTGGAGCTGCGCGGCGCTGAATTATATCCGTAAAATGGGATGTCCCATAGGCATACAGGAAGACCGGCAGACCTCATTTGGTTCCACCGGTATCGTCAGTCTACAAAAATTCAATCGGATTGGACATAAAATGGAATGTACGCCCTTATTCCACTACCGTCGGCAATTGCCGGCAATGGTGGTAATTGCTACGTTTGCAAAAGGGCAATCATTATTTCGCGCCCTGGATGACTTGCGGAATGACACCCCCGATCCGATAGAGCAATTGCTCACCTGCATCCATCTTTTAGGCGGACGTCACGGTGAGATGCCCGATGGTATTGTTGTTGACGGTGCAAAACAATATGATGGTTTTGATCTGGAGGATTCGTACTCTGCCGCATTAAGTGGTGCGCTGGTGGCAGCAGGCCTTAAATGTACCGGTACAACAAGCATCAACGATACTGCAATAGTAAAACGGTGGCCTGACTTTAAAAATATCATAAACACTATGTGTACCTTTAGAACGTAGTAACTGATTTTAAATTTCTTTGAGCGGTTAAAAGTGGATCCCGAACAAAATATGTTTTTACTTTTTCATAAAAGAAGAGTGAATGAACGATCCAATCTATAATCACAAATCCACAATCTAAAATCCTATTTACGAGGTGCGATGTGAAAAAAATCAATTCATTTGGTATCATTGCATTCAAGCAGTCAAAGCAGATACGGTCAGTTCTTTCTAAAATCCAGTCATGGTAGGAATCAACTCCTGTTTCCGTTCTTTTCCACCCCGCACTGAAGAAACAGCTCCCATCCAGTGCCCGGGTCGCCCGTAGCGAAAAAAGTCTTATAAATAATTGCGAGGCTCTCGTATCTATCGGTGGTGACGGTACCTTCCTTTCAGTTGCACACATGGTTAAATTCAACGAAAAACCAATTATCGGTATTAACCTCGGTGGCCTTGGTTTCTTAGCCGATATAGACCTGGAAAGTATCGAAGATAACCTCCTGAAAATGCATAAGGGAAATTATCTTGCCATCAGCCGCATGGTGTTAAAAGCAGTACTCGTGCGAAATAAGAAAACTATTCATACCTTTCACGCCTTGAATGATATCTTTATTAATCGCTATGCACTACCGAAACTATCTTCTATTTCAGCGTGGTACGGGAAAGAATATATAACCGATTTTCAATCAGACGGTGTTATTGTAGCCACGCCAAGCGGTTCAACGGCATATTCTCTGGCCGCAGGCGGACCTATTGTTGAACCGACGGTCCGCGCGTTTCTGTTAACCCCCATCTGTCCCCATTCATTGACGGAACGAACGATTATTCTACCATCAGAAAAAAATATCCGTCTTATAATCAACAAAAAGAATCCTGAACTGCTGCTCAGCGCAGACGGCCTTGATTCAATTAAGCTAAAAAACGACGATGAGATCGTTATCTCTTATCAGGGAGATAAAGCGAATCTCATTCAATGTGCGGAGAATTCGTATTTCACATCACTGAGAAAGAAACTATCCTGGGGCCGGGACTATAAGCAGTGGAGAAACCGTCAATGATCCGGGAAGTTTCCATAAAGAACTACGCTCTTATTAACGAATTGACTATTGCATTCACCCATGGATTCTCAGTCTTTACCGGAGAAACCGGTGCCGGTAAATCAATCCTGATTGGTGCCATAGGTCTCTTGCTCGGTGAACGGGCATCATCGGAACATGTGCGTAGCGGAGCTGAAGAGGCAGAAATAAATGGTGTTTTCGAACTGAATACTATCTCGCATGCACTTTCAAACGAACTTGCTCAAGCGGATATTACCCTCGATAATAACACTCTTATTATTCGACGTATCATTTCAAAAACCGGAAGAAATCGCATTCATATCAACCAGATACCGGTACCGCTTGCTACACTCAAAGCGGTCGGCAACTACCTGATAGATTTTCATGGTCAACATGAGCACCAATCATTATTGAGGCAGGAAACTGCCAATATCCTGATAAACGATCTCGCTGAAGTTAAATCTATCTGGGAGACCTATTCTTCTGCCTACCACGAATATGCCGGCATTAAGACTGAGCTGGATAATTTTGACAGAAATGCAGCAGCCCTTACGCAGAAACGTGATTTTATAGAATTTCAGTATAACGAACTCACAAATCTGCAGCTCAAACCCGATGAAGAACATACACTTGAAGAGGAATATTCCCTGCTCTCTTCAGCGACGGAACGATGTGAATGCATCTCAAATATCATAGTCCTCATTGAAGGAAACGAAGGGACTGCCGCACTTGAGCGCACAATCACGCATATACGAAAAAATCTTGACACCCTTCAAAAATTTGATTCTTCCGCAGCACCCTGGAAAGAAGATTTAGAAAACAGCATCACCTTCTTTTCTGAATTAAACACCTTTTGTACTACCTATCTTGAAAAATCTGAGGCACTAGGAAATCCGGCGCGGTTGGAACATATTAACAGTCGTTTGGCAAAGATACAGCGTCTTAAAAAGAAATACAACTGCAACGGCAATGAGCTGATAACAAAACAACACCATCTCAAAAAACAACTTGACGCAATAGAAAATACCGGCGCTGATCGATCATTGCTTGAGAAAAAAGTTACCCAGGCAGAAAAAGAGTGCCGTACCTGTGCCGGGAAACTATCATCATCCCGGAAAACAGCAGCACAACACTTTGACCAGGAAATTTCACAGCACATGGAAAGACTTGGTTTCCCGGGTGGTGAGTGGAGGACAGTATTTTCTTCTGAATCAGATCTTACGGTAAATGGTTTTGAACAATCACTGTTTGAGGTACGAACCAACAAAGGAGAGCCTTTCCTGTCACTGATAAAAACCGCGTCCGGCGGTGAGATTTCACGGCTTATGCTTGCTATTAAAACGGTGCTTGCCGCGCAGGATAATATCCCCATTCTTATTTTTGATGAAATCGACGCCGGCATCGGTGGTCATCTTGCAAAGGAAGTTGCCAAATCAATGTATGCGCTCAGCCATTCTCACCAGGTTATCTGCATCTCACATCTTCATCAAATCGCATCAATCACCGACCATCATTATCGCGTATTCAAAGAGACAGAACAGGACAGGACTATTACCAAAGTGCAACTGCTTACTGAAAAGAAAAGAATAGAGGAGATAGCGCGTATGTTAGGGAGTGATTCATCAATTACGAAAAAACATGCTGAAGAATTGCTAACGACCTACAGTCATAACAGAAACTAACGCGGGATAAACCCGCAAGTAAGTTCCTTATCAGATTTCTTTCTAACCGAAGAAAACATTCGGAATAAAGTATTGTAACAAATAAATTTGTAACCAATACCTAAAAAACAAGAAAGCAATCTGTAAGGCACTAATTAAGATACTGCTCGCGATAGAAAAAGAGCTTTGGGTCAGTGAGTTTAAACCGTCTGCGTCCAAAGGCAATACCTGAGGATGAGGGCGTGGCTAATCCATATCCGACATGGACATGCGGGCCGCTTGTAATACCAGTCATGCCAATCGTACCGACAGGGTCTCCCCGCTTAACACGATCGCCGGTATTTACATATCGCTTGCCCATATGGGCAAAGAAAAGAACCATACCTTCGCTCAGTATACCTACCATCCGTCCTGCGCTTCTGCTGTTGCGGAGTACAACCTTGCCATCAATTGGACTAAGGATTTCGGAACCCAGGTTCGCGGCAACATCGATACCATAGTGAGGCGTTCCGCCACCGGTACCCCGCTCACACCAGTCTCCCGTGACATATGCATAGGGATCGTCTACAATACGGGTAAAGTAGCTGTACACCGGAATGAGCTTTTTAGCTTTCGGATTATCAATATGTGAAGGAGGATAAAAAAGCATCTCTGTTCCCTCCTGGACATACAAACTGCTTGTAATCTTCTTGTCACCCGGCATCCGTGTCATATTATGATTGGCAATTGTCTCAATATCATATTTATTAATCTGGCGAGAATTATG
>JAUVGS010000282.1 GCA_030593665.1 Chitinivibrionales bacterium
ATAAATCTTGCCGCCTGCCTGGCTGCTACAGAGAAGAAAACCCTCCTTATTGATATGGACGCGCAGTGTAATGCAACGACGGGTATCGGGCTTGAGAAAGATGCTGCCGACGTTACAATCTACGATATTCTTACCAGCCGGAAAAGTAATGGCTCCTCTGCGTCTATCAAGGATGCGATAGTAATAAGTGAACAGATTGACTATCTTGATATTGTTCCTTCAACGGTTGACCTTGCCGGCGCGGAGATCGAGCTTGTTAATGTTATTGCACGGGAAAAACAGCTCGCCAATGCACTTGATGATATTACAGGGATGTATGATTATGTTATTATAGATTCGCCACCTTCCCTGGGGCTCATTACCATAAACGTTTTAACCGCAACACAATCAGTACTTATTCCTATTCAATGTGAGTATTATGCATTGGAAGGACTCGCAGAACTGCTTAACACCATTCGTCTGGTTCAGAAGAACCTGAACAGGGATCTTGTTATTGAAGGGGTGTTGTTGACGATGTATGACAGCAGGTTAAACTTGTCAAGACAGGTTGCAGAAGATGTCCGAAATTGTTTTTCCGGAAAAGTCTTTGACGCGGTTGTTCCGAGAAATGTAAAATTATCAGAATCACCGTCATTTGGAAAACCGATTATTCTTTATGATATTATGTCATCCGGAGCAGAAAGTTATCTCAAACTAGCAAAGGAAATCATGCAGAATGACGCCTAAAAAGAGCCGCCGGGCACTTGGTCGGGGATTGTCCAATCTTATACCGGTCATAGATACGGAAAATGACATTGAGAATGAAGTCGTTGAGATTGTCATTTCCAGGATACAGGCAAATCCCTTTCAACCCAGAAGAACCTTTCATGATGAAGATATAAAGGGTCTTGCAGAGAGCATAAAGAGCCAGGGGCTCCTGCAGCCGATTGTGGTGCGGAAAAAGGGCGATGCATATGAGATCGTTTCCGGCGAACGGCGTCTGCGTGCGCTTAAGTATCTTGATTCACCCAAAGCGCCATGTATTGTTAAGGATAAAGTTTCAGATACCAAGATGCTTGAGATGGCACTGGTAGAAAACATTCAGCGGGAAAATCTCAATGATATGGAAATAGCGGAATCCTATCAGAAGCTTCTGCTGCAATGCGGTTTGGTACATAAAGACCTCTCGGCACGGGTGGGAAAAAGCAGGAGTGTTATAACCAACACCCTGCGCCTGCTTAAATTGCCGGAAATAGTACAGTCGATGGTGCGGGAAGGTGCGATCAGCAGCGGCCACGCACGCGCCATATTGTCAATTGACAATCCGATAAACCAACGTGCTCTTGCGGAAAAGGTTGTCAGGCAGGGCTTGACAGTTCGGGACGTAGAGCGGATTGCCCAGGGCGGCAGTGGCAGAAAGAAAAGCCGCACGGATTCACGAGAGCGCCGCCGGGCAACAGACCCGGAAATACAGCATCAGGAAGAACGGTTGCGGTATCACTATGGCACTGATGTGAAAATTGTGCCGAAAAATGATAGTAAAGGTAAAGTTGAAATACAGTATTACACTAAAGAGGACCTTAACCGGGTCCTGAATATCCTTATACCCTAACCCAGATAAACTGGATAAGTACCTTTACGAAATAATTTTCTACCCTGAAGGGCACCCTGTGCCACATTGTGCCCCTTGAGGGTAAGAAATGGCAGAAAATTATTTCTAAGGTACTAACAGTGTGTTAAGCAGAAGGGAATGGCCACTGCACAATTCGAATTGGAAATCAATTTCCTAATTCTCATTTGACCATTCTGCTTTTACGCAATGTTATCCAGGGGCTTTCGTATTTGCCCGCGGGGATAACACTCTATGAAAAAGAGGAAAAAGAGAAAATCCTACACGGTAATGTTTGTTCCGGATGATAACGGAAGGACATTCTATATCCGTATCAACCGATCTATTATTTATGCCCTTATCTTTTTTTGTATCATTTTTGTTCTGGGGATAAGTGCCCTGTTGCTGAGATCCGGGGAGATCGGCGCAAAACTGCAATTGACTTATTCGTTGCTTAATGAGAATAAACGCCTCGTGGCGGAGAATGAAATGCTGCGGAATATCACACAAAAAATTGAATCGATCGAACATACCAGTAACTATTTAAAGAGACTGGCCACCTCGGTCGGTGAAGGATCAATCAGTAGCCCCGTTTCAAAGTTGTCAACCACGGAAGGGGAGATTTTTGCTGAAGACAGTCTTGATGCTTTTATCGGCGATCTGAGAACCGATGAGTCAGAGGTGTATAAAGAGCTAAAAGTATCATCCGCATCGCAGGGAGAGCTTTCTCTTTCGATTCCGAATATCAGCCCGGTTGATGGCTGGATTACCAAACAATTTCTAAAAGATGCGGCGGTACCATATCAGAACCACCTTGGATTAGATTTTGCTGCAACCGCAGGAACACCAATCAGATCAACCGCTCCCGGTATGGTCCACGATGTGTCAAATGATACCTATTTCGGAGTGATTGTAACGGTTAGGCATAAATTCGGCTTTATCACACGGTATGGCCATTGTATGCAGGCATTAGTGTCAAAAGGTGACCGGGTTGAGCGTGGGCAGACAGTAGCGCTTTTGGGCAATACCGGAAGGTCATCCGCACCGCATGTGCATTATGAGATACTGAAAGATGGAAAAAATGTTGATCCGCTAAAGTATATTTTTAAGCGGCTATAAATATGCTAACAATTTGATAATAAACGATATAAGGAGCGCATTATGGAGAAAGGACTCGGTAAGGGATCGTATACGATTCTCGGTGAAGGTACCGTTTTCGAAGGATCCGTCATTGTACCGCACAACCTGCGTATTGAAGGATCATTTAAAGGAAGAATCGAAACTTCAGAGGAAATTGTTATTGGTGGGACCGGCGTGGTCAATGCGGATATCAAAGCTAAAAGCGCTATTGTTGGTGGGCAGATTACCGGCAATCTGATGGTTGAGGACCGGGTTGAGCTTGAGCAGAATGCTTCACTCATAGGTGACCTGCGGGCAAAAGACCTTATAATTAATGAAGGCGCTGTTTTCCACGGTAACTGCTCAATGACCAACGGTGACACTGAAAAGGTATAGTTAAAGGTTGATAATATGTTGATAACCAGGGAATGTGTTATTGTAATTGTTTGATATATAAAACATTACGCAATTACCAACACAGGGTATAAACCCTTGTTGATAGTGTTGATAACTAGTTAAAAAAAGTTTAAAAAAAGATACAATATTCATATCCACACAAGCGTAGTTATTATTGAAGTGTGTCTCATTTATTATTTATCCCTCCTTTTTATGGTTAAGTGTGTGGTGGAAGAGGAGCATGCGAGAGTGTGTTCCTCTTTTGTTTTTGGCTTAATTAGTATCTGTTAAATATAGCTTGTTTTGGATGTCATTACCGAGTGTTTTTGTCGTGCGAAGTGCGCAAAAGGTGTGAATCCAGCTTTGTGTGTGTTTAAAGGCATGGATTCACACCTTTGGCGCACTTCGCCCGCTGGAAGCATGCGCGGTGTAATCCTCCGCAAGGGGGAAATGACGGTCATTTGTCAATTGTTAACATAAACTAATTAAGTGATTTCTATATATTACCTCGTTGTGCTACTTTTCCTCACCTGTTATTATTTAAATAAATCAGGTTAAGAGCAGTGACTTATATTGTAACCAATAGGCCCTGAAATCCTAATTAGAGGAAGGTGGTATGAAATACCTTAAATTTTTTATTATCTTTTTGTCGTTTTCCAATCTGGTGCTTGCTCTCGCCTGTATTTTTCTTCTGCTCCGATCTGAACGAGAGGCCGTTACTGAGATTCAGCCATTGGTCGATACGGCAGAAGTCCCTGAAATACTATGGACCAAAGAGAATGCTTTACAGCCGGCAGAACCGCCTGATATACTCGGAGACAGTGACTGCGGCAATGCAGCTTCGCTTCTTAAGGCTGTTGAAAACAGTATTGCCTATCTGTCCGGAAAGAGAAAAGACGA
>JAUVGS010000229.1 GCA_030593665.1 Chitinivibrionales bacterium
TCTTAAATTAAATGATTGACTTTTTATTGAATTAATATATTATATTAATAGTGGGACAAAATGGGAGTATCGAAACATTTGGGGACAAAATGGGAGAAGTTAAACAATTTCGAGGTAGTTACACCCTAAAAATTGATGATCGCGGAAGAATAAAAATTCCGTCGAGATACCTCTCTATTGTTGAAGCGCAATTTGGTAATGAAGTGTATCTTACGTCATTAAATGGTGATAATGTTCTGTTTTATCCATTAAAGGTATGGGAAAAAATTGAACGGATAATCGGAAAGATAAAAGTGAGAAATAAAACCCTGGAAGAATATATCAGACTGACCAGTTTCTGGGGAAATGAAACCGAAATCGACCAGCGGGGAAGAGTCCTTATTCAACCGGAACTGCGAGAGGGGAGCCAGTTAAAAGACAGTGTGCTCATTCTCGGGCAGATTGATCATATGGTCATCTGGAACCGTGAACTTTTTACGTCAAAATATATACCGACGACCTTTACAGAAGAAAAACTGGATGAAGTATCAAGACTGATAAATGAATACTCAAACTTGTCTGATGAAGAATAAATCGAGATACTATGACGGCATATCATACCCCGGTAATGATTGAAGAAAGTATTACAGGATTAGCAATAAAACCGAATGGAATTTATTTAGACGGAACACTGGGAGGAGGAGGACATTTCAAAATGATCGTTGAATCGTTGCATACATCGGGTACGGCGGTCGGAATTGATAGAGATTCCGAAGCAATACACTGGGTAAAGGAACATATAGGCCAACCGGCATGCAACGTTATTTTAGAGCAGAGTACCTTTTCACAGTTTGACGCCGTTTTAAAGAAACATGGAATTAAATCATTGGATGGTTTGGTCCTCGACCTTGGAGTCTCCTCTCATCAGCTTAATGGTGTTGAGAGGGGATTTACCTATATAGAGAATGCACCGCTGGATATGCGTATGGATCAGAACGACACCCTTACTGCTGCTGGAGTTCTTGCAGATATAAACCAAGAATCATTATGTCGGATATTACAGGACTATGGTGAAGTGAGAAATCCGCAACGGATGGCAGAAGCAATAGCCCGATTTACGAAAGAGCATACCATTAAAACTTCTGATGATCTGCGTGAGTGTCTTGAGTGTGAATATGGCTCCCCGATTAAGTATAAAGTATTGGCTAAAGTTTTTCAGGCTTTTCGCATAGCGGTAAATGACGAACTGGCGGAACTGCGTACCTGTCTGACAAAGGCGGTGAACTATTTGAATACTGGTGGACGTCTCGTTGTTATTGCATACCATTCACTTGAGGATAGAATTGTAAAAAATTTTTTTAAGAAGTGCGAACAGCAGTGTGAATGTGCTTTAAATGAACCTGTTTGTCGTTGTAATAAAGTTTCTTTGCTTATGCGGATAAATAGAAAAGTGTATCGTGCTTCGCACGATGAAATAGCGGGGAACCGGCGAGCACGGAGTGCCCGGCTACGAATCGCTGAAAAGGTATAAAGGAATATGAAAAAGAAGAAAAGTATAACAAAAAAAATCGGAAGAAAAATAATACAAAAAGCAGGTGGCCGGTTGTTCCCTGTTGTCAGATATTTCATTTATGCGGCCATCCTGGTAACAATTTTTGTAATGTTTCCGCTTTCCCTGGTATGGAAACAGGTCTATATCACTACTATTTCGCTTCGACAGGATGCGCTTAAGGACAGTCTTGCCGTATTACAGAAAGAGGTATCGACACTCACCATCATGGCAGAACAGTTATCCAGTACCGAAAGAATTGAACAGATTGCGGAGGAATCATTGGGTCTTAATTATCCGTCGTCCAAGGAGATTGTTGTAGTTCGTCCTAAAAATAAAAAGGAGAACAGCTTCATACTCAGTTCTCCATTCTGGACGGTCTTGAAAAAATCTATAACACCGGAAAAAGGATAAATGAAGATTAATAAAGTTCGTCTTATCTTTATTTCAGTCCTCCTCGCACTCTGCTTTAGTGCCTTGATCGGCCGTCTCTTCTACATTCAGATCCTTAATGGTAATAAATTCGCAATCCGCTGTCGTGAACAGTCAAAACGGAGGACTCTTTTAACTGCTCGTCGTGGTTTCATTAGGGACCGTAAAGGGCATGTTCTGGCAAAAAGTGTATCAATCAAGCGGGTGTATCCCTTTGGTGAACTGGCAGGGCCGGTACTCGGTTATGTCGGAACCGATGGCAATGGGCTGGCTGGTGTAGAATACACTTTCGACCGGTACTTAAAAGGAGAAAACGGCTGGAGTATTATCCAGAAAGACGGAAGAAATAAACGCTATTCCAGGATCGGTATGCCAAAAAAAGCTCCGCAAAACGGGTGTGATGTGTACCTTACGATCGATGTTGAAATCCAGAAGATTGTAGAAAAAGTCCTGGCTGCAACACTCAAGAAATGTAAAGCAAGCGGCGGTATGTGTATTGTAATGGACCCAGTGTGTGGGGATGTGCTGGCCATGGTGAATGCACCCGCCTTTAATCCGAATGTATGGAAACAGTATCCATCCGAGAGCAGAAAAAATAGGTGTATTACCATTAATTACGAACCGGGTTCGACCTTTAAAGTGGTGACTGCAGCAGCGGCGCTTCAGGAAGGGGTTAAGAAAGAGGAAGATAAGATTAATGGTAATCAGGGAATATATGAGATTTATGATCAGACTATTCGTGATTATAAACCTTTTGGCATATTGACCTTTTCTGAAGCACTCTGTTATTCAAGCAATGTGTGCTTTGCAAAAATAGCCAATGAACTTGGCAATAAGCGCCTGTATAAGTACACACGGGATTTCGGTTTAGGTGTCAACTCGGGAATACTTCTTCCCGGCGAGGAAACCGGTGTTGTCCATCCTGTCAATAAGTGGTCCGGACGCACACGGGTAACCATGGCAATGGGGTATGAACTGTCCGTAACGTTTCTCCAGATGATAGTGGCTTTTTCAGCAATTGCAAATGGCGGCATTCTTGTTGAACCGCATATTTACAGCAAAGTTGTTGACAGAAAAGGCACCTGTGTTAAAGAGCGGGTGTTGAAGGCAAAGCGGCGTATCGTCTCTGAAGACACGGCAATTCGTCTGAGGAAAATGATGAGAGGTGTTGTAGAGTATGGTACTGCAAAACGGAGTGCGTTGCCGGGCCTGGCAATTGGCGGGAAGACCGGAACCAGTAAGAAGATTGATGCCGAAACGGGAACCTATTCTGCTGAAAAGGTTTGGGCATCGTTTATTGGCTTTGCCCCGGTTGATAATCCGGTACTTGTCTGTGGTGTTGTTATTGATGAACCGGAGTATGGCGCTGGTGGCGGTGCTGTGGCGGCTCCGGCATTCAAGCAGATATTACGGCAGGTTGTCAGTCATCCTGATCTGGAATTTGCTGAAAAACTTATTAATACTGATATACCCGATAGTGTTGGGAGAAAAGAAAAGACTATCATTGCAAAGTCTGGCAATAAAACACCAGACCTCTGTGGCATGGAAAGGACCAAGGCGGCCCGGTTTCTTTCATCTGAAGATATCCCGTTTGAAATTATCGGAATGGACAAATGGATTGCGTATCAAACTCCCCTTGGTGGAACAGAATGTACCCATGATACGAAGTTGATTTTATACACCAGTATCAGTAATCGGAAGAAAGCAGGTAGTGCGGTAACAGGTAAAAAGATTCGTGTACCGAACTGTGTCGGCAAGGATCTTCGTGATGCAGTTAATGCCCTTAATCTTAAAGGGATTATCCCGTATGTAAGGGGCGCGGGCGTTGTAGTTCAGCAGGAACCGTCGTTTGGCACAATCGTGCAAAGTAGTGTCATCTGTACGCTTGTCTGTACATTTGAAGGATAACGCATAGTGGAAGTTAATTCTATGGTTGATATAGATACTTAACAAAAAGGAAGCGTATATGTCCGAGTCATTTAGTGAATTCGTTCAAGCGGAGTTGCAGGAGATTATGAATTCGATGGATGAGCGGTGTCGGAAAGATCCTGAATTATGTTGTCGGGTTGCAATGGAATGGATTGAGAAAAACGCAAAAATGTTTCGTGAAGAATGGAATAAAAAGAACCTGCAAAGGGCATAAGGTATCTGCATATAAAAGAAGTATACCATATATGATGTATCAAGAATTAATACAACCATTAGACATTGTTAAACAGGGTGGTACCGGTAATCCTGAGATCCGTGATATTGCATATGATTCCCGCGCGGTCACACCCGGCGCCATATTTATCGCTATTCCCGGATTTATGGCAAAGGGCGATCAATTTATTGCTGATGCAATTGCCCGAGGTGCCGCCGCTGTTGTTTCGAGTCATACGCAGCCGGAAAGCCCGGTGCCATGGACACAGGTCACCGATCCCCGAAAAACACCGGCAATTCTCGCAAAGAGATTATGGCACATAGACTTTGATTCTTTTATAACCGTCGGTATTACCGGGACAAATGGGAAAACAACAACCGCAGGTTTTTACCATGCACTCTT
>JAUVGS010000234.1 GCA_030593665.1 Chitinivibrionales bacterium
CGACACAGTAACATATTGAGTATAGCTGCGACATCCCGATTTGACCGTTAATACATAGACACCGGACGACTGCCGTTTTATATTCCATACGCACACGCTATTAGTAATCTCACGGGATACTACTTCTTTGCCGTTAAGCGAGACAACCGTTACCTGTGCTGTTTTCCCGGCATCCGGCAACAAAATCCGAATAGTACCAGTGGCCGGATTGGAATAGATTCGTATCGGTAAAGTTGATTGCGATACACTTTTATTCTCTTTGGCGTGCGTCGCCGACCCTAAATAGGTCCAAGCGTATTTATGAGCCTGATTTGCTCCGCCCATCATGCCACCTTCCTGCATATCCCACAGGCCAGTTCCGGTAGAATCCATTTCCTGTATTTTACCGGTATACCAGTCGGCAATGAAAAAATTGCCGTTAGGAAGACGTTGAACGCTTCCTTCATTAGGTGACGCCGTAAAATTAAATTTACCTGTCCATTCCGGTGCGGCTGGCCCAAATGCCTTGCCCGATTCTCTGGGATAAACACCGTCTCCACTACCGGGTAGTTTTATCGAAACAGCCGTGCTGGCAGTGTTGTGTAAAAAGAGAACATTGCCGCCGCCGGGAACTTCCTCGTTTGTTCCGGGAAATAGTTTGGGAATCCATACCGCACAATGGTGATCCTTTATGTAATTTGTTCCCGTGGCACCGAAATTTTCGGGGCTTCCCCAGCGATACAGTATATCGCCGCCTTTTCCGTATTTACCGCCGGTGCTTCCCTTTGCCTCCTCTGTTGTCGTACTGTGATCAATTATCATAAATTCATTAAAGTGTTTTACTCCAAGTACAATTTGATCAAGTTCGACGTTATAACTTATGCTGTTTGCGTGAGTCCAGTCATCATCCATCTGCCTCGTCATTCCTTTATATTCGTGATTTTCATCAAACAGTCCCGGTTTCTCGTTTGGGCTGTCGGTTCGGTGATCCCAGGAGTGCCATTCCCATACCACCTCTCCGGTTGTTTTACCAGTCGGTTTAATCTCCACCACTTTATCGTACATCAGTTTCTTTCCGGGAGCAATAACAGCGCATATCAACAGGAGATGCGGCATACCATCCGGGTCATCGGGGGAATAAAAAATTTCGGAATTGTGATGAGGACAATAATCTTTACTCACATATTTATAATCCCAGAGAATTTCTTCATTCCAGCTAATAATTTGATACCGTCCTGCAGGCAGAGCAGGTACCATCATACCTCCTCCATCACCAAATAAATAAATATCCGGATCTTCTCCACAGAATAAAACACAACTATCCCGAAGAAGATGCGCACGACCGGCAGACCGATATTTGCTTTTCCATGTATGTACTTTAGTTTTGGCATTATCATACAGAACACACTCTTTCTCCGACGCAAAAAACACATATCCGTCATAAACGCCTGCTACTGAAACCTGCATTAGTACACCAGACAACAGACAGAGTAACAATGATTTAATGTTCATGTTTACCGTTTTTGTGGTTGTTATTAATGTAAGGATCTTCGTCATAGTAAAACCCTTCCTATTGAAATACAGTTTTTTTAACTCTTCTCCTGCGCATGCAGCACATTTACATAACGAGTATAATGTTGCCGTCCCGACCGAACCATTATCACATAGATACCGGGTGAGTGACTTTTTGTATTCCACACACACACATTGTTACTAATCTCACGGGACAATACTTCTCTGCCGTTTAGCGCGACAACAGTGACACGCGCTGTTTTCTCAACATCAAGCAGCGAAATATGAACATTATCAGTTATTGGATTAGCATATATTCGTACCGGTAAAGTTGACAATGACACACTTTTGTTCTCTTTAATATGGGTATCCGATCCCAAATAGGTTTTCGCGAACTTATGAACCTGATTTGAACCGCCCATCATACTCCCCGACTCTGTCATACTCCAGAGAAGTGCTCCTTTGGAATCCATCTCCTGGATTTTACCGGTATACCAGTCTGCGACAAAAACATTACCATTGGGAAGACGCTGTGCGCTTCCCTCATTCGGCGAGGCTTTAAACGAAAGTTTACATGTCCATTCCGGCGCATCCGGACCAAATGGTTTGCCCGACACCCGGGGATAGACGCCGTCGCCATTACCGGGCAGTTTCACCGAAACAGCCGTACTGGTTGAATTATGAAAAAACAGGATATTACCTCCGCCGGGGACTTCAAGATTTGTTCCGGGAAAAATTTTGGGAATCCATACGGCACAGTGGTGATCCTCTATGTAATCATTTCCGGTGCAGCCATAGGAACTCGCGTTTCCCCATCGATAGAGTATATCACCGCCTTTTCCATATTTACCGCCGGTATGCCCTGCCGCTTCCTGGGTTGTGGTACTGTGATCAATTATTATAATTTCCGAAAAATGTTTGACGCCTAAGACTATCTGGTCAAGTTCCGCGTTATAACTCACACTGTTTATATGTGTCCAGTCTTCATACATCTGCCTCTTTGTCTTTAGAGAACTATGGTTCTCATCAAGTAATTCCGGGTTATCCTTGGGATTTGCCGTACGATGATCCCAGGAACTCCATTCCCATACTACCTCCCCGGTCGTTTTACCGGTTGGTTTAATCTCCACCACTTTATCATACATCACCTGAGTCCCGGGAGCTATTACAGCACACACCAGCAGGATATGCGGCAGCCCGGAAGGATCATCAGGATCATAAAACACTTCCATATTATGGTGCGGTAAATAGTCAATACTGACATATTTGAAATCCCAGGTAATATCTTCATTCCATTTGATAATCTGATATCGTCCGCCGGCGAGCGGAACATTTTCTTTAAACAAATACGCATCCGGATCCATCCCGCAGAACATGACACTGCTGTCCCGAAGAAGATGGGAACTTCCGGCAACCTCATAGGTACTTTTCCAGGTATGAATTTCCTTCTGGTCATTATTATAGAGATAGCAGTCTTTTCACAGTGTCATTGAGAAAAACACGTAACCATCATAGATACCCTGTGCAGAAAGCGATATCAACGCACCTGACAACAGAGAGAATAACAGGCATTGGATACCTATAATTTTTTTTAAAGCGAACCCACCTCTTCGACGAATCTTCATAATACAAAACCTTTCTTATTTCAATGGATTTGGCTATTACCCCTCCCCCGCAGCACCATTACTATGGCAATTGAAATTCTATCAAACCCCCGTTGGTCGCTGCGTACAACAGACCTTTCTGCTCATGCACCACAATATCGGTAATCGCTCCCATATAGGGTGATTCTTCATTTCCAAAGTTATAAAAATGGTACATTGACCAACCGTTTTCGTTAAATCGTGCCAGTAACGAAAAGCCCAATAACCCCATCCATTTATCCTCTTTTTCGTCAATGGCGATGGAAAAAATAGCCTGGTAAACATTCTCGTTTTCATACGTTGTAAACGTCTGTCCGGCCAGTGAAACCAACCCCGAATAAGTAGCGATCCATTTTGTATCATTTCCATCAATAGCGACAGCAACGATATTGTCATCAAGCAAACCTGAGTTTTGACTGGTATACACTGTCCAGAGGGTATTGTCAATAGACGCGAGGCCGCCAGATGTACCGACCCATTTTACTCCTTTTGAGTCCACCGTGATAGTTCGAACCATATCATCAGGCAGGTTCGAATCCCAGGACGTATAAAACTCCGATCCTGTTCCGGTCAGATGAACAAGCCCGAAATCCGTCGCTATCCATTTTGTCCCGTCAATATCTTCGGCAATTCCAGCAACATAATCATCCTGAAGCGCGCCGGTAAACGTATTGTATGTTTCCCATGATATCCCATCATACCGTTTGAGGCCTTCTGCGGAAGTGCCTGCCCATACAATACCGCTGTTATCACTCAGCAGCGAAGTTATCCCGCTGTTCCACAATACATTACCAACCAGACATACCTGCCACGCTGAACCGTCAAACCGCAGGACATCACCCGAAGAAGTACCAACCCATAGGGCACCCTCCCTGCCCAGAGCAAGCGCGGTAACATCATCATCCGTCAACCCGGAATTCTTAACCGTATATACATGCCACGAGTTATAGGCGTCAATATTCAGTGTGTCTTCAGAGGGGATGTATAAACCGGTATCAGTCAGGAGTTCCGGCGGCGTGAGCGATTGTTCCGTACTGTAGTACAATCCCGGAATCAGGCCTGGTGTTAATGAATCAAAAACAAGGACTGTTTTACCACCCTCCGTATAACTGTTGTCACTGGTAAACCTTTTAAAAAGTGTGGTTCCTACTATAAAGAGATATCCCTCTATTGTATCAACCGTATCCGGCAGAAAAACAAATGCGGCACCCGGTTTTTCAAGGGTTTTACCGGGAACCGATATGGTATCATCGGCAACCACAATGTTTCCTATGAATAACCGGGTACCTTCACCAGGGTGAACCGCTTCGATGTT
>JAUVGS010000486.1 GCA_030593665.1 Chitinivibrionales bacterium
TCTATGTTGCCAGCTCTTTTTCCAGCTTGCGGCTGTAGTTTGACATTGAAAAACAGCCTAAAAAGTAGAGTATGGCAATAAATATGTAAGCCTCTATGCTAAAGCCCATCCATTCAGGATTCGAAAGGACGGACTGTGTCGTCTTTAACAGATCGTACAGTGCAATAATCACCACCAGGGATGTATCCTTGAAGGCGGAGATAAGAATACTCACCGTGGGTGGAATTACGATTTTCAACGCCTGGGGCAGGATAATTAGTCGCATGGTCTGGTAATAGTTCAACCCGATAGACTCGGCAGCCTCGTACTGTCCTTTGCTCATACCCTGAAGTCCGCCGCGGACCACTTCGGCAATATAAGCCGCTGTAAACATAATAATGGCTACCTGCGCCCTGAGAATCTTATTGATTGTAACACCTTCGGGTAAAAACAGGGGGAATACAACCGAGGACATAAAGAGCAGGGTAATAAGCGGCACCCCGCGGATTAGTTCGATATATACAATACAGCCCGTCTTTATGGCAGGCAGTCTGGATTGTCGTCCCAGAGCAAATACTACACCAAGAGGATACGCTGCTGTCAGTCCGAAAACAGAAAGAAGAAGTGTGAGCGGCAATCCCCCCCATTGAACGCTTTCTACCGGGGCCAGGCCGAATAGCCCGCCTTTCATCAACAGGCCCATGATAAAAAGACCGATAATCCACGCGTAAGCCAGGGGTTTTTTCCAGTGGTTTCGGTTCTGGCTGTAATAAAGAAGACCCACTAATAGAATCATGGCCAATAAAGGTCGCCATTGTGATTCATACGGAAAGAAACCGAAGATGATGAACCGAATATTTGCAGGGATGATAGACCAGCATGCACCACCTGCTTCATGACATTGTGCTCCGGTGGAAATCCATAAACTGTCGATAAACGTCCATCGGATAAAGGACGGCACAATTTCCCAGAGAAAATACAAGATGACGATGGTTATGATTGAGTTGAACCAGCCATTGAAAAGATTTCCCTTTATCCACCCTATGACTCCCACACTGGTTACCGGTGGTTTTAACTCTTCTGCCTGTATGTTATTTGCTGTTTCTTCCATTAATTTCTATCTTTCCACAAGCGCCACTTTCTTGTTATACCAGTTCATAAAAGCGGATGTGCTCAGGCTGAAAAAAAGATACACGACCATCATCATTGCAATACCTTCTATTGCCTGCCCTGTCTGGTTGATCGCTGTTCCGGCCACGGAAACAAAATCCGGATACCCGATGGCAACCGCAAGGGAACTGTTTTTGGTCAGGTTCAACATCTGGCTGGTCAGAGGTGGAATGATCACCCGCAAAGCCTGTGGTAATATTACCAGGTTTAATATCTGGCCGGATTTAAGGCCCATGGACATGGCGGCTTCTGTTTGCCCGTGACTTACCGACTGTATACCGGCACGGACAACTTCCGCTACAAATGCCGCAGTATAAAAGACCAGACCCAGCAACAGGGCAGTGAATTCCGGACTGATATTAATGCCGCCTTTAAAATTAAATCCCACAAGTGCGGGAACATCCATTGCAGTCGGGGCACCGGTTAGGTACCAGGTAATCGCAGGAAGCCCGATAAGAATTCCCACACTTACACGAAAAACAGGAAAAGTCTTTCCTGTTGTTTCCTGCCGCTTTCTTGCCCATCGACGCAGCAGATAAGCCAGTACACAAGCGGATAGAAAAGCCACTGCTATGTATTTGTATGCCGGATGCGACTGTGGAACGGCAAAAACCATTCCGCGGTTACTAATGAAGATACCTGTAACCGGGCTTAACGCCTGTCGTGGAGATGGAAGGAGTTCATAGAAAAATGCATACCAGAAAAAGAGCTGCAGCAACACCGGTATATTCTGAAAAATCTCTATATAGATGGCAGCTATTCTTGATAGCAGCCAGTTGGACGAAAGACGGGCCACACCGATAAAAGTGCCGAGTATGATTGTAAGAACAACACCGATAAATGAAACAGTTAATGTATTTAAAACACCTACTATAAGAGCGCGGGCATATGTATCGGCCGCTGAATAGGATATCAGTGACTCACCGATTTCAAATGAGGATTCCTTTTCAAGAAAGCCCAGTCCGGTTGCAATCGCCTGCCTTTCAAGATTTGCTATTGTGTTCGAAATCAGATAATACCCAAGAAACACCAGTATGAGCATAACGCATATCTGAAACAGAATTGATCGCTTGGCCGGGTCATTGAAAAAAGGGACTTTTTCAGGTATATTGTCTGCTGTCGTGCCGGTACTGATTTCTTGCATCGTTTATCTTTTGATTAAATTTGCAATGCTGATAAATTCGTCAGGTATTTAGGTTGAA
>JAUVGS010000072.1 GCA_030593665.1 Chitinivibrionales bacterium
TCCATGGAATTATTCTCCCTGTTGTAATGGCTTGGTTTGTCTACACCCATATACAGGCTGTGAAACAGCTCCACGCAGAACTAAAGCCTTTTTTATTAGCACCTCTCACGGTATATGCTCTCTTCTGTTCTGCGGTTATCGCGATTGCGCTTCTTATTAAGCCTGTTACTATTCCGGTCAGTACCTATGGCGATACGGTGTTTGAAAACGTTCCACGAAGTATCAAATTTATACTATCGGTAAAACAGATGGCGCCTCTTTCAATAGCTGTACCTGCCTTTGTAATACTTTTTGTGGTGTTCTGGTTTATGGGAACTCTTCTGAAAAGGTTTAAACCATGAATCGAAGAGGGTTTTTAGCGGTAATTATTGCGGGAGTAAGTTTCTGGTTCTTCACCCCTTTTCATAAAATCAGAACGCTCTTTAACCGGCTTAAAAAACCGGCAATCCCGGATACCAATGAAATTAAGATTGCTTCGCGTATAGCGGAATATATCTATCCTGAGGATGATACACCGGGAGCACTGACATTAGGGATAGAGAACTTCTTTATAAATCAATTCGGGACACCCTATTATCAGCGCCATATTCCCGCTGTACAGCGCATTACTCGATATCTCGACAGGAAATGTAAGAAAGAACATGCATGCAAATTCCTGACTGTTGATCCGCATATACAAAATCAACTTATTCAGACAATAACCTCGGCAGAAACAATACAACAGTATCCTGAGATTCAAAGGGATGTTAATGTCCTTGTTGATAGTACCCTTGAAGGCTGTTTTTCCGATCCGACGCATGGGGGAAACAGAGAGAAAAGAGCATGGCAGATTCTGAACGGAACCATCAATGAAGAGTGGTTTTATGTCTGAGGAGAATAGGAAATTTGATGTTTGTATAGTTGGCAGCGGAGCTGGAGGCGCTCCGGCTGCGGCTTTTCTTGCTATGCACGGCTTACGCGTTGCGATTTTGGAACGGGGAGAGAATTATTCAGCGCGGGATATCCGCAAAGATGAATTTACCGTATGCAGGAAACCTATGTTTCGTCCGGATCATCAAAAAGGCGTCCGGGAGATTATATATGGCAATGCACCTGCTGTAACAGGCAACCATCTCTGGACCGGTACCTGTGTTGGCGGCGGCACACGAGTCATGACCGGTTTATTCTTCCGTATGAAAGAGGAGGATTTTACTCCACGCTCCTCCTTTGGCGCAGTGGATGGTGCGACCCATCAGGATTGGCCCATATCCTATACCGACCTCGAACCGTACTATGACCAGGTGGAATCCGATATAGGTATCAGCGGAGATGCAAAGCCTACACCGGGCCAAAAGAAGCCGTTTCCCTTTCAACCACTGAAAGCCCACCCGGTAAGCAAATTGATTGACAGGGGATGTGAAACGTTCGGGTATCATGCATTCCCCACACCGCGAGCCGTTCTTTCTAAAGAGTGGCATGACAGAGGAGAGTGCAGTTATTCAGGGTTCTGTGGCAGTTATGGCTGTATGACCGGTGCTAAAGGAAGCACACACGAAACCTATATCAGAACAGCTCTGGAAACCGGTAACGTAACCCTGCTCCCACAATACTATGTATATAGACTCCAGACTGACGGTAACCGTATCACTAATGCTCATTATTTTGACCCGGATAATATTCCGGGAAAAATAAGTGCACGTATTTTTATTATCGCCTGTAGCAGTATCGAAACGGCACGATTGCTTCTCAATTCACATAACACAAATTTTCCCAATGGCCTGGCTAATTCTTCCGGGCAGGTAGGAAGAAATCTTACTTTTACCATGCCATGCGAGGTTACCGGTTTTTTCCCGAAAGGTATTTTCCCTGAGCCGAAAGATGTGCCTTCACCGTTTGTACAGCGAAGTATTCAGGACTTTCATACACTGGACAGTCCGGGTCTGGCCTATAAACGTGGAGGAACTGTTGTCTTTCTCCTGCCGCACCCGAATCCGGTTAACAGGATGATTTCGCTCTCATACGATGAACAGGGGAGGAGGATTTGGGGAAGTTGCCTGAAACAGAAAGCCCGTCAGTTTTTCAGTTATAATCATCTGCAATCAGATACTTTTATAGAATTTCTTCCGAATCCTGAAACTTCTATAGCACTATCGCATACGGTAAGAGATTATTGGGAAATTCCCTCCGCAAAGATTACGATTCGCCCCCACATTGAGAATATAAAGGCTTCACAGTTTATTGCGGGCAAAGTAGTGGAACTCTTTCAAACCATGGGGGCGGTTGGCGTTCAGTATACCCCTTCTCCCTTTACAGCAGGAGAACTTCAGCATGGTACCTGCCGGTTCGGCCCCGATCCAAAAACCTCAGTACTGGATCCCTATTGCAGGAGCCATGATATCAAAAATCTCTATGTGACTGACAGCAGTTTTTTGCCCTCGGGAATACCGGTGCCTTCGACTTTTACTATCATGGCTAATTCGTTACGGGTGGCGGATTTTATTTATCAGAATGGCTGAATTAAGAAGAAATAAAAGTTAAAAAATATCGATTATAGTATAGTGGTCTGAAAATTTAGTACAGGAAAAGAATTTATTTTAAGTGGCTCCAAGAGATATTACACCAATATTTAAGGAGTCAGAATGAAAAAGAGAAACCGCAGAACCCATGATGACGCTTTTAAAGTCAAGGTAGTATTAGAAGCGATAAAAGAGGAACAGACCCTGGCAGAACTTGCCGGAAGATTTGAGGTACATCCCAACCAGATAGGCCAATGGCGGAAGCAATTCCTCCAGAACGCTACAAAAGCTTTTTCCGGTGACAAATCAGATAAGGACTACATCCAGAAATTGGAAAATGAGAAAGAAGATCTTCACAGGCAAATCGGTGAACAGACAATGGATATCAATTTTCTAAAAAAAAACTTAAAAAAATTGGGTCTAATGTGAAACTTACGTTTATAGGTAAAAACGAAGAACTGCCATTGATCCGCCAGTGCAGGTTGCTTTCTTTTCCAAGGAACAAGCTCTATTATAACCCTCGTATATCAAAGCGGAATCTCGAGCTTATGCACAGGATAGACGAGCTGTATACGGAAGACCCGACACGCGGAACACGGCGTTTAAGCGGTGCGTTGCTTAGACGCTTTAATCTGAAAGCTGGGCGAGGGAAAGTCCGTCGACTTATGAGGCATATGGGAATTTCGGCCATATATCCCAAAAAACGTCTTTCCTGTCCCAACAAGCAGCATAAAATTTACCCATATCTGCTGCGTAACGTTGCTATTACGCATGTTAATCAAGTGTGGAGTACAGATATTACCTACATTCGCCTGAAAAACGGATATGTTTACCTGATGGCAATTGTAGACTGGTACAGCCGTTATGTGCTTTCCTGGCGGTTGTCCACCACACTGGATGCCGGTTTCTGTGTAGATGCCCTCAAGGAAGCCATAGCTGTTTACGGCACACCAGAAATATTTAATACGGATCAGGGTAGTCAGTTTACATGCAATGATTTCATACATGTTTTAAAGGATAATAAAATCAAAATCAGCATGGATGGAAAAGGCCGTGCTTTAGACAATGTGTTTGTGGAACGTCTCTGGAGAACAGTTAAACATGAAGATGTTTATTTAAAAGAGTACCGGACTGTTAAAGAATGCAAACAGGGTCTTACCCGATTCTTTCACAGGTACAATAACAGACGTGAACATTCGTCTCTTGACTATTGTTGTCCAGAACAGATATATTTTGGAAAAATAAAGCTCGCAAAAGCGGCTTAACAAAAAACAGGAGCCCACTTATGAAAAATCTTTTTCCTGTTTAAAAAAGTCGACCACTTCAGTTTCAGTTTTATAATAATAAATTCATTAATCTTCAAATTTGTAAATGATTTTTATATTCATTTGCTTGTTACACAATATTCAACATAGCTTCAGATAAAGAATGCACAACCGGCGCATCACAACTGCTCAATTTCAATTCGCTGTTATGACCGTTACTGATGAGGATTGCATCTATTCCCAGTTCTTTTGCAACTTCATAATCATGGACAGTATCGCCGATGAGAACAACATCACCCAGTGAAGCACCAAGTTTAGTGAGAAGTATCCTGCCTTCCTCAACTTTTCCGGAAGCATAGTGGTTATTCAAACCAATGACATGGGTAAAAAAAGAGCGTACTTCGTAATGATCCAACATCTTGATAAGTTCATCTTCAGCATAGGCCGATAAAACGGCATTATCACAGCCATACTTGTTGAACTTCTGTAATATTGCCTTTACGCCAAAATGGAGGGAACATTCAAAACGGCGCTGTGTATACTCCCGGATAAAATTCTGTGCAATCGATTCATAGGGCTCTGTGGTGAAATCAAAACCGATGTTTTCATAAAAATCCCTTACCGGAAAATCAAAAAGCCGTTGATAGGCGTCAAAAGAGATTGGTTCTTTACCAATTTTTTCAAGCTGGCCATTCATGATATCCAGACATAATCGGGTATCGTCAAACAGGGTGCCGTTCCAGTCCCAGATTATATGCTTATAACGAGCCATAAAACGATTATCTGCTCCTTTGCAATGCCGGTACTTAACGCTATTATGATAATAAGTGATGTTAAATATATCATAACCGTTCACAGGTTCAGGGTTCCCCGTTTAAAGGTTAAAACGCCTTCTTCTTAAAAAAACGTTGCAACGACACTTGCATTTGTAAATATTCATTGCAAAAACGCTCTAAACCCTGAATATTGAACCTTTAAACCCGTGAACGGTTACAATATATCTTATTGTAGCACCACAGAAATAGAGCATTACTATTCCGGTAAAAATTTCCTTAATTGAATGCACTCTAAAAACTCTACAACAAAGAAAACCAGCGTTTAAAATGGCAGTAGGGGCACAAAATTTTGTGCCCCTACTGTGCGGAAACGTACTTGAAACACAATATACTGACTTTTAAAGCGCACGCTTATAGAGAATAACGGTTTCGGAATTTTACCATTATATAATTTAGGAAGAGATTTTGGTAGACTGGAGATGACATTCAGTTATAGCCTCTATCATAAATTACCTGGGGAACTTCACTGGAATATAAAACTGCTAAAATATATTTTAGTTATGGCGCTGTTCTTGCTCTACTGTAGATAATTCCGGATAGCTTTACCCCTCAGATATCCATTCAAATTTATTATACGGATAGTAAAAGACTATGTTTGACGATTTTAGATTTTCCGATCAAGATGATTCGAATGCCGAGATCAATATGGGCCCGCTTATCGATATGGTTTTTATCCTGTTGATATTCTTTATTATTACGACCAATTTCAACAGGCAGACCGGTGTTGATGTTTCAAAACCCAAGGCTCAATCGGCTATATCGCAAGGGCAGAAGGTAATGCTCATTGGTATTACCCGTGAGGGCTCTATTCATGTCTACGGAAGGCAGATCAGTGTCGATAGACTTACGCACCTGGTGCAGCAGGAACTCTCAAAACGTCCGGATATCTCAATTGTCATCGTGTCGGACAGACAAGCTGAGATAGGTAAAGCCGTAACAGTGATGGATAAATGCGCTCTTGCCGGTGCGAAAAAGGTTTCAATTGCGGCGGATAGACAGGATTGAATGTAATGACGTTTTATTGCAATCAGACATTTAAACAACGTGTGGAACGAAATCAGTATGGTATCTAATCTGTATAAAGTGGTACTTGCCTTTACCGTCAATTTTCTTCTCTTTTGTATTATCCCTGCACTTCATGATCTTTTTGGCGCCGGCTTTAATACTACAAATGATTTGGCTAATCAGCAGAGAATTGTTGCTGAGATGATTCAGCCTAAAAAAGAAAAAAAGAAAGAGGTACGAAAAAAGATACGAAAAGTAAGTTCAGCGCGAAGTAAATCCACCTCATCAAATATGCAGATGAAATTTAACCCTGATCTTGGTGTTGCCGAGGGTGAAGGGGTCGCGATTCAATCCGGGGAGCTTGAGGCTGTTATTTTTGAAGAGGGGGAAGCTGATGAGGATCCGGTACCACGCTATATTTCACCAGTTCCATACCCTAACCGTGCCAAGGAGCTTGGTATTGAGGGTGTTTTACTTATTGAGATTGTAATAGGGCTTAAAGGAAAAGTCGAATCAGTTGAAATATTAAAGTCTCCCCATCCCAGCTTTTCCACTGCGGCTCGCAAAGCAGTGAAAAAATGGCGATTCGACCCGGCTAAAAATAAAGGTGTTCCGGTACGAATTCGGGCACGGAAAGAGTTTGAGTTTCAGTTGAGGTAATGGACGATACAATTATTGATTACGATACTATGGATGAACTAAAAATTAAAAATAAAAAATGTAATTGCAAATGCGTAACTGTTGCGCTATTACTTGGAATATTTTCATTTGGTGTCATGGCTGCTTCAGCAATAGACAAGGCAAATGAGTTTTACGGTGAAGGAAAATACGAGGCGTCTATACCGTTATATAAAAAAGCGATTGGCGAAGGAAGTAATCCGGCGCTCTGTTATTTTAACTGCGCCAATGCACACTTCCAGCTTGACAGTTTACCACAGGCGATTGTTTATTATCGTGCGTGCCTCAGTTATGCCGAGAATTTTTTCAGGGGATACCTTAATCTGGCCATTGCCTATTACTCTCTCAATGAAATAGGTGAAAGTATCGCGATTCTCAACCGGGCACTTGAGTTGGAACCCGGCGATGTAAAAGCGTCAATGGTGCTGGCTGCATCATACCGGGAAGCCGGCGCTTTTGCCGAGGCCGGCGCTCTTTTCCAGCGTATTATCGAGGAGCATCCTGAAAAGGAAGAGGTCTATATTGTACTTGGAGAAATGTATCGGGACCTTGATGATCCACATGAAGCTATAAACTGGCTTTCCCAATACCCCTCAACGGGTAAAAATCTTGAATATGTATACCTGCTTCTTGCGGATATTTATGAATCTCAGGAGGATAATGAAAAAAATCTCTATTATCTGCAGAAGGGTTTTGAAAAGAATAAAACTAAGAAATGGGTGTTTTACAGGATGGTATTATTATTACAGAAGATGGAAAATGAATTCCTTGCCTTTGAAGAAGCTAAAAGAGGGCTAACCTTTTTTCCTGAATTTGCGGAACTGGCGCTTCTTGCCGGTAACAGCGCTTTTAAACAGGCGATATACGGTCAAGCAGAACATTATTACACCATTGCCGGGAAGCATGGTAGTGCCGGCGCACTGGTCGGATTGGAAAACATTCGTATCGTTCGATTGCAAAAAAGCAGGGAGGGTAAGGAGTAGATCGTTATTTTACGGTAAGATAATTTATCTTTGAAATATATTCACATTCGTCAACTCTTAAATAGGGGTTTCAATCTATGCTGAAAAGAATGTCCTTGTTAATTGTGCTGCTGGTTTTCATGGGAACGTATGCCCAGGAGCAGATCGATATTGAAAATGAAATAACGCGTACAAAACGTGAGATGAAACGTCTGAAAAAGGAACGCGAAAAAGTCCGCCGGCTTACGGTACAGGACAAGGAAGAGTTTCTTGATTATGAAAGTCGTACGAAACAGAGGTTTTCTGCATTGGAGTCGGAAACCCGGTCAACGAAAAAGGAAACGATCGTCCATCAGAAAAAGAGCGATTCACTCGGTGCGGTACTCACCGGAATAAAGGCAAGTCAGAAAGAGTATGACGTGAAACAGCGTGTCGCAAAAACCCGCCTTATCGCTTTTTGTGAAAAGGCTATGAAATCAACGAAACAGATACCGCCTTCGTTATCAAAAAAAGCGTATGACGCCCTCAATTTCCTTAAAAGTGAACTCGCTACCGGCAGCATTGAAAATAGTGAAGGTATTCATCGTTTGATCCAGGTTTTGAATGACACGGAACTTCAGCTCATGGAAATACAGATTTCTCAGGGGATATCACCCGTACCGGAAATCAGCGGCTCTATATACCGGTTGCGAATTGGCGGCGTCTTTGAGGCAATAGTTGATGCGAAAGGTAGTAAGAGTGCGGTATGGGCTACCGGTTCTGATGGAGAGTGGCTGCCTGTTAAGGATGCTGCTGTTTCAGCGGAAATACTGCGGGCAATACATATTCGGGAAGGAAAAACACTGCCGGATTTAGTTAAACTTCCTTTTGCAGCCGGTGAAAAGGAGGGAGGTACTGAAAATGAATAGATTGTATCTTATACTACTGGTCGCCGTTTCAGTACTTATGGCAAAACCACG
>JAUVGS010000510.1 GCA_030593665.1 Chitinivibrionales bacterium
CCACGTTCTTATAATTGCTCCATTATCCACCCGCCATGTTCCCTCAACATCAAATGTCTTTCTGTCGCGAATTTTCAACCTGAACTGAAAGGTACCATTATCCTTTACCCGTTCAATAAATTCAAGTGTATCGTTTGAGAAAGCCCATTCACCAATCAGATCAGCTCCGATTCTCCCGTCAGACGGCCTCCGGTTACAATTAGTGACAACTGCTATGATACATACAATACATACCGATAAATATTTCATTCTTCTGCCTTTGTCCTTTTGTATAGTTTCATATGCCCTGATTTCTACCGCTATCATTGAATATAATTCATTTAATCCTTCCACTTTGGTTAAATAGTGTCTGTCCGAAAACTACCAGTTTGCTGTCATTCCGGTATGCTTTTGGTCGGACCGCAAAGCAGAGGCGAGTACAACTGCATGCAGCCCTGGAGCCAATCCAGCTTTTTTACACAAATTAAGGCATGGATTCACACCTTTGGCGCACTTCGCCTGCTAAAAACATGCGGTGTAATCCTCCGCAAGGGGGAAATGACGTTTCCGGACAGTCACTAACTAAAGCAAAAATGAGTGCTACTATGGAACAGCTCTCACCTGGTTATGATATTTCAGGTAATTTCTTTCTTAAATTATAAGTCTTTCCGGGCGTTGTAGCAGGCCTTTGTTGCATACGATACCGGCGCCTTCCGCCCTGGCTTTAATATAACTGACCATTAAGGAGCCGGTAATAACAGCGAAGGTGAGATATTATACAGAGTCCATGAATGATTTGCATCCTTTTTTTGCTTTGTCCATAAAACCCATAAACTTTATTGGGATTTGTTGTATATTATGATTAATAGTGCCTGAAAGGAAAAGAGCAATGAAAAAAAAACTGATAACTTTTGGTATGATAGCATTTATTGGCGTCACCTATTCGCAAATAAACATTCTCGAAGGTGAAAATGTTTATCTGGTCAGGAATTCCAGCGTGGTTAGCTTCATCAATCACACGACAGCGATAACGATTGGATCAACACAAAACAGTTCACCGAATTTCACAACAAAAACAATCGAATCGGCATGGGATACTAATTCCAGATACTATATACTTTTTAAACGGGCCGGAATTCATAACAAGAACCGGATTGAAAAGTATGGCGCCATCCTCAATGACACAAAATATTATGCAATTTTCAAAACAAAGGCTAAAACACTTACCGATTACGACGCATTCCTCCCCTATGACATAGTCGGATTTGACAATGAGCCGGTTGTTCAAAACAAAAAATATTACAAGCCTGCACCGGTGGCTTATCAGCAGGAAGTGCAGGACATTCTTGATAAGATTGAGGTGGATACCGTCTGGAAGCGTATCGGTGCTCTGGAAGATATGGAACGATACACCAGCGCATCAGGAGCTAAAAAGACGGCAAAAAATTTAGCGGCGTACATTACCGCCTTCGACTGGGATACCGTCTGGGAACACTCCTGGGGTTCCGGTTCTCCTAATGTGGTTGCTGAAAAATATGGTACCGAAAATCCCGGGGAGATAGTTATTATAGGCGGTCACTATGATGTTTCAAAAAGTATGTATCCCGGCGCCGATGATAACGGTTCAGGAACCGCCTTATGCATGGAGATTGCACGGGTATACCACGGCTATAATTTTAATAAAACCGTTCGTGTGGTACTATTCTCCGGTGAAGAAAGCGGATTAGGCGGTAGTAAAGCGTATGCCAATAAAGTCTCCGGTGAAAAGGTCATTGCAATGTTCAATACCGACATGGTTTCATATCTGAAATCAGGAGACCCTCTTGAACTAGACGTTGTTATGGGTAAGTCGGGCACTCTTTTTGCAACGTACACCGACGTTACCGGCACGTACCTTCCGCAAACAAACATCTGTGACGCAACAGGCTCCGCATGGACAAATGGCAGCGATCATAAGTCATTCTGGGACAAAGGATTCGATGCGCTTTACTATGGTGATGACCTTGATCCAAACGGTCCTCCTCACCCCTACTACCATAAAACAACAGATATCATCGGTAAAGGCACCAATTCAAAAGAGTATCTTGAAGGTATGGTTAAATCCGTTGCCGCCACGGTAGCTACTGTCGCGGAAGTAAGTGAAGCAACTGATAATAACTTGTCATTAAAAAATAGCCTTCCGCATTTTGTAATCACC
>JAUVGS010000200.1 GCA_030593665.1 Chitinivibrionales bacterium
ACCAGAAGGGACTGATAAAAAATGATAGGATTGCACTCTCCGCGTTTGTGGCAGAGGAGGGGTATCCTTATGTAAATATCCGGTCTGAAACAACCATGAACAGTGATTCTTCACAGGTGCGTGTTGTATATCGGATTCAGGAAGGGCCTAAGGTATGTATGGGAAATGTTTATTACTCCGGAAATTTTAAAACCAAAAAATGGGTCATGAAACGGGAGATAGATATAGAATCGGGACAGCCTTTCTCTTTGAAAGAAATGCTTGAAGGGCAGAAAGAATTGCGTAATCTGAATATTTTTAATTCGGTTGCCTATAAAGCTGTTGGATTGAAAGAGCGGGAAGATACGGTGCATCTTTTTATCGAGCTGGAAGAGAAAAAACCCTACTTTATCCAAACAGGTATTGGCTATGAATCGGATATTTTCTGGGGACGGGTTAAGGGCGGGGATCATAACTTTCTCGGTTTGGATAAAGATGTAAGTATTGGGGCGCAGATTACCCATTTACTGGGATATCGTTTTGACCTGGGGCTGGTTCAGTCGCGTCTTTTTGGCTTTCGAATAAAGAATATAACTGAGATATATGTTGAGCGAATCCTGGAGCAGGAGCATAACTTCGGTGTAATGGCCTACGGCGCTTCTCTGGGGATTACCCGGAGACTATCCAGCCATGTGACCTCTACTGCCGGATTTGTCTTTGAGCGGCGCGATCAGTTTAAGACAGGCGCCACCTCAGATACGATACCGTCTGAAGAATTTGAACCCCGTAACCTTATAACCATTTCCCCGTCACTCTCGTATGACAAGCGGGACTCGTTTACCCGTCCGAAGAAAGGTGTTTTTACAACACTATCAGTAGCACTCTCTAAAGGGGTTTCCAACTCGCTGGATGATTTTGTTCAATATGAGTATGATTTGCGATTGTATAGAACGTTTCTTGGAAGGTTAACTTTTGCGACTATCGGCCGTGTCGGCTATATTGACCCGCTTGGCAATAATACCACCATACCACGCGATCAGCTCTTTTTCCTGGGCGGGACCCGGGACGTGCGCGGGTATAGAGAGAATGAACTCAAAATTGATGAAACCGGTAATCCCCTTGGAGGAGAGGCGGTGCTGAGTGCAAGTGTTGAAGCTCGAATTGACCTGGGACTGAATTTCGAGCTGCCGGTGTTTTGTGATATAGGCCGTATAGATAACGACTTTCGTATCGCATCACGCGAGGAATTCCGCTCGTCAGCCGGCTTTGGATTACGGTATAGTACACCCATCGGGCCCATCGGTTTCCTTTACGGTTTCAAGGTGAAACAAAGGAAGAATGAAGACCTGGGGAAATTTCATTTTTCGTTAGGGTATACATTTTAGGTAGTCGTTCTCGGCTTGAAATTTATTGGACAGGTTTAAAGCCTGTCCAATAAATTTCAGCGTTCTGTGAACGTTTACCTATCAAGCAGCTATTTAAAACATCTTAGTGGATAGCGAGCATCTTTCTATTATAAAGTAGTGTTTTATCACGTTTAAAGTGTACGATAACAGGCTGGGATCGAGCCAGTCCGTTGGTGAAAATTTCCCCCAGATTCATCTCCCGGCCTTTATAGATAATCTGCCCTTTTATCGTAAATACGATTATGTTGTTTGGTACTCTCTGCAACGGTTTTATAGTGGGAGTGTAAATGATTGGAATATCCGATTTTTCTAGCAGGATATCTCCGAAATCAATCTTGTCTCCCTCGAGCACTTCAGCGCCCATTTTTGATTCGTACCCGGCGGCATTTACTATGTAAAAGCCTCTTGGTGCAAGTAAGCCGGTATCTCCTTCACCTATCTCCATTTCAATTTCAAAATAACCCTGTGCATCGGTAACTACCGAGTCAAACAGTGAATCAAGCATAGCATGTATTGTAGTGAGCATCACAAGTGCGCCAGGGATTAGTGCTCCGGAAACAGAGTCTTTTACCGTTCCGGCACAGGTAACAGGTATAAATGTTTCAAGAACAAGCTCAATATTTCCAAGAGCAGAGGTGCTTGTTAACGGATTGATTGCTCCGGCGCCGAGTTTTAGTTTGTATTTACTTGTTGCAACACCATAAAAAAGAAAAAATGCATTATCAGCAGCGGTCATTTTTTGGGTAAAAGAACCGTCGCTACCGCTATATGCCGTATCAATTTGAACATTTGAATCGAGTGGATTTGTGAGCGCATTCGGATCCGTGGTAAGGAGAATAATCGCATCGGCAATACCGCCCCCGTTTGTATCAACGACTTTCCCTGTTACGGTAACATCCTTTCCTAACGCGGAAAACAGTAACGACGTTGATAATATGGTGATGAAGGTAGTTGTAAGTACATTTTTCATAATCTTCCCCTTCTTTTTAAGGTGTGGTGGAATAGTAGCATTATTCTAAGCCTGATAAATATAATTGTTCATAATAATAAAGTATACTATACATTTAGAATTATATAAAATATTTTAGCGGAGTTACAATTTTTGTACTCAAATCGAGTACACTTTGTACTCGATTTGAGGTGTTGATCGCCACCAAATAGCGAATCCCGGTGTTTCTTTGTGATTTACATAGTTGGAACGCGGAAATCACCGGGACTCATAATTATAACCGTTCACGGGTTTAAAGGTTCAAAGTTCAAGGTTTAAAGCGTTTTTGCGATGAAAATTTACAAATGCAAGTATCGTCGCAACGTTTTTTTAAGAAGCAGGCGTTTTAACCTTTAAACGGGGAACCCTGAACCTGTGAACGGTTACTCATAATTTAAGATGCAAGTGGTTGCGTTTATAAAGGCACATGTTGCTAACGGTTCATTACTGAAATATAAGCCGATTTGGACCAGCCTGAATAGAACGGTTCGATGAGTGGATTTATAATGCCCGTATTTGACGGCAGATACCGCAGTTGTGCCCGTATTTGATATGTGCCCGGTTTTAACCATCGGTGTGTAGCTTCAAGGTCCTGTGACCAGTGTGAAGTATCAGTATCTCCCCACATAAAACGATACTCAATAAACTCTACAATTATTTCCGGTATCCAGATGCTGTACTTAAATATCGTATTGAAAATACAGGAGTCGTTTATTGTTGCAGAGACAGGTCCTCGCGGTATTTCGGGGGAGAGGGTAAAATTTGTTATTCCACCTGATACGACGAGGAAATTGGAGAATTCCTGGTCAATAGTTATTGTGGTATCCAGCATTTCCGAATAGATCATCACAGTATGATTTCCGCTGGGGACATTGGTAAGAAATACGGTGTCGTTTATATGCGCGGCTTGCGCATAAATATTGATACCGGGGATATACACGGTAAGCATTGAATCGTATGTCCAGATAGTGGAGTCGACAAAAATTATTATATGCCCCGGCCGCTTAACTACTGCGGAAATTGTATCAATGCCCAGGGTATCTACGGCAATTCTTTTTTTTATACAACTGAGTGCATGAGAAGCATTTTCTCCGGTAAGTGTGTAGGTGCCTTTGGATACTCCGTCAATTTTATACAATCCGGAGTCGTCAGTTACAGCAGTAAGTGAGTCGGGATTAAAATCACTTTGTGCTGGGTTGAAATCCGCTGGAATGAGTCTGACAGTAATATCTGCCACACCATTATTAAGTGTATCAGTAATGATTCCCGCTACCATCGCATTCCCGTGATCACTTGAACCGCCTGCTATATCAAGGGCGCAGGATACATACATCAGAATGGCAGTGCCGGTAAAAAGAAGTAGCAGGTAAATACTATTCTTTGTCATGATCACGATCTTTCGATTTTACTTTAGTGCTGAGCGGGAACAACTGCACATTCAAATTGTGCACCTGATTGGAATCCTTATCATCATCGACGATACGGATAACGCGGTTTTTAAATTCCTGTATTTCCTGTTTTATCAGGCTGAAACTCTTCCGGGAAATACCAATCGTGAGGCTTGATATATCGCGCTCTGTGGGCGGAATCCGCTCAATAGCTTCTGTTCCCATCTTTGAAAGTTCACTGTTTAGCGCACGAACACCCAAAGAGGTGACTTCCCTGCCGGTAGTAATAGCAGGATGGCTCTGTGTATAGGTGCCGTCTTCTGCTTTTTCAAGAAAACCTAACTCAAGAAGCAATTCGACACTTTTTCGGGCTTCAGTTTTCTTTATTGGCGGCGCAACTGAACGGGCAAGAACGCCATAATCTCCTTTCCAGTCAAGAAGGCACGCCAACTCCCGTACCACGGGATTGTACCATTTTGTATAATAGGCATACTGATCCGCAGGAACGACTTCCTGTTTGACTTTTCTGGTAAGCCCCCGCATCTGTTCAAGAAGCTGTTGCTTGGTCTGTGGATCGCTGCTCTGATTGAAATGAACAAGGAGATTGAAAAAATTCGCATCATTTTCAGTGAGAGAAAAACCTTTCGCAAAGGCAGGTATGGTTTTATCAGTAAGGTTCCGTTTACCGTCTATCACCTCTTTGAGGAGTGATGGGGACTTGATGCCCGCCTTTCTGCAGAAATAACGACTTGAGAAAAACGGAAAACGTTTCTTCCGATTTTCGTATAAATTCGTTAAAAAAATACGGTAATCGCTATAGTACTCGATTCGCTGCATCATATTCCTTAATGTACCAAGAAACAGAGGAATTATCAATATCTAAATATACAATGTGTACTCATTTTGAGTACTTTTCAGCCATTTTATTAATAAGAAGTGTAGTTTTTTTTTATTTCCTACATAATTTTGAGTACATTCACCCGTGAAATCTTTGACAGTAACACCAGATGGTTCAAACAGAAAATTGGCACTTGCTTTGACCGAGGACGAGTGATTTTTACAGTATGTTGAGTGGGAGGACATGATAATGGTCTATCCGCTCAACATACTGTTATCCCTGTGGGCAAGCACGAAAGCTCCTTGATAACATTATG
>JAUVGS010000480.1 GCA_030593665.1 Chitinivibrionales bacterium
CCCACGACCGAGGTCAACGGCCTTCCGGTGAATGACAGCCCGGCCCTGGAAGAGGAGGCTGACCGCCTGGGGAGCAAGGCGATAAAGTAAGGGATTGGGGGTCAGGGATCAGGGGCCGGGATCAGGGATCAGGAGAGGAAAAATGATCAAGAACTACAACCCTATCGACTCAAAGAGAAATTGCATCATCATTCGCGACGCCAAAGGCAAAAAAGATCGGGTCACTCTCCTATCGCAAAAGGCTCTGTCTCTCCTGCGGGAGTATTACAAGCAGTACCGCCCAAAGGAGTGGCTCTTTGAAGGCGCCAAGGGCGGCAAGTACAGTACCACCAGTCTCAGGAAAATATTCCAGCGGGCATTGGAGCAATCCGGAATTAAGAAGAACGTGACGCTGCACAGCCTTCGACACAGTTTCGCCACCCATCTGCTGGAACGGGGGACGGATCTGCGCTACATCCAGGCGTTGCTGGGGCACCGAAGTTCCAGAACAACGGAAATTTATACCCACATAACGAGGAAAGGATTTCAGAATCTGAAATCTCCTCTGGATGACATGGACATTTAGGGAAGAGGTGCACATATCCAGCTAAAATTGTGGGATAAACGCACCTTTCAATAAAGATACAGTGCAAATAAACGCACTGGTGTTTTTTGTTAATATTGTTATAGGCAATGATGGAAGCCTTTAACAACCACTTAAAAAAATTAAAAAGGTTTGAGATATGTATGCACAGGTAGAAAAACCAAAAGAGAACAAAAGCCAGGCTGTTGCTAATTCGGTTACTCAGAAGAAGGGTACCCTTAAGCAAGATTACAGCATTATTAATAATCGTCCCGAAGCGATTGCCCAAAGAAAGCTTCAAAAAATATTGAATACTTCCGCCCGGAAATCACAGCCTGTTCAGAGAGAAAATGCAGTAGATGCTGGAATTCTGGATGGGGGGTATCAGCGAACACAAACAAATAGAGTGCTAAGTAATACCGACAGGGTTAAGGGTAATGTATACAAGTCAGAAACCGAAGCAGTGCGAAAGAACAGTGAGGAAGATACAACAATATTCAAGGCAAATAATGAGTATGCATCAACCATTGGAACGTTGGGTAACAAACTGGTGGGCAAAACGTTTTTAGATACGACAATCGCAATAGATGTCGATAAGGCATTGGGAACGGTTTTTCGTTTCGGTGAGTGGGAAGGTGAAAAGAGAAACATTTTAAAAACAATAATGGCAGGGCAGCTTTTTTATAATGGAGGAGATATCGGTTTTAATGCAATATTCCCATTGATTGCTCCGGTTATTGAAGATGATAATGAAACTGACGCATCTGAACGTGACAGAAAAGCCGCTTACAGACTCCAGTATAATCGTGGGCAACAGCTGCTGAATAATTTTAAGAACGACAGGGAGCAATTTCGGGACAAGCGGGAATATAATTTGCTGGATCCGTTTATGGTTTCTTTATGGGTGCCGGTAGAGGACAATGACGACAATGGTGAGTGGCAGTTTTTGACTGAGTTTTCGAACAGTGCATCAGGCTATATTGTAGAAATCCGGGATCCGGAAAAACAGGCCCGGGGGAAAATGGTACAGGAAGATAGTTACGATACCGAAAAACAGCAGCCACTGGCGAACAGTAACGATTACATATACAGCTCTAAACATGAAAGCGGAACAATAGGGGCTCATTTGGCGTCAGAGGGTAAAGAGGGCGAACGTGACCGGTATTCGAAAAGATTCGATGCCGAAACACGATTGCTGGCTGAGGGCGCCAGATTCAAACCGGTACGGGAATTGGGAAGTGACGTTAAGGATGATACAAAGTTAGTGACGGTAGAATATACACCGAACTATCGTTTGCCAATTTTCCACTGGGTAGACTATCGATTATTGATAAATCGCTGGGGGGACTGGTTTAATAAGGCATATAATATTGATGCAGGTAAAGTCGCTACAGAAATTTATGATCATTCTGACACCGGAGATGTACATACGAATAATACACACTCAATCATTAATAATGTTGATGGCAATCAAAATTTACGCTCACCGAGAAACGCACTAAAAGACCTGGAGGGCAGGGGAATTCTGCTGGATGTAATGAGGAGTGGTGATTATGATCTGAAACGGAAAAGAAAAGTGTAAAAAACAGAGTAAATTGTGAGTACGAAATGGGGTCAAGTCTACTATTGACCCATGGAAGACAAAATGCTATATGTTGCAACATGTCACGTCCACTTAGAATAGAATATCCCGGAGCATGGTATCATGTAATGAACCGCGGGAGACGGTCCGAATCCATTTTTTCAGATAAACATGACTATTCAATGTTTATTGATCTGCTGATTGAAATATCTGAAATGTATAATGTAAATGTAGCTGCATACTGTTTAATG
>JAUVGS010000056.1 GCA_030593665.1 Chitinivibrionales bacterium
GCGAAATCAAGCATGTCGATCTTTTCCAGTTGGGTGCCGGCCCCGTATTCCGGCGTCATGACATACAGCGAACGGTCGCTGTAATCAACGATCTCGGTATCAGACTGGCCGATACCGGGAGTCTCTATAATCACACAATCATAGCCGGCTGCTTTTACAATAGAAACTGCATCCTGCACGTGTCCCGGCATTGCCAGATTCGATTGCCGCATGGCAATCGAGCGCATGTATACTCGTGGATTGTTAATCGCATTCATGCGTATCCGGTCACCCAGTAATGCACCGCCGGTTTTACGCTTTGACGGGTCACTTGATATTATTGCAATGGTTTTATCGGGAAAGTCAATCAAATAGCGCCGTACCAGCTCATCAACCAGGGAAGATTTACCCGATCCGCCGGTTCCGGTTATACCGATGACCGGTATGTTTTTTTTCGATGCGGTTTTTTTAATCCCGGCAAGTGTGGCGGCAGCCGTATCAGGATTGTTTTCGGCAATAGAAATCAGGCGCGCAATCGTGTTGATATCCCGCTTCTCAAGATTCTTAAGATTCAGGGCACCACTCCCGTCAACGGGAAAATCGGATTTTTCCAGCATGTCATTTATCATGCCCTGCAGTCCCATTTCCCTGCCGTCATCAGGAGAATAGATTCTGCAGATTCCATACTGGTGCAGCTCATCCATTTCATCGGGAAGGATAACGCCGCCGCCGCCGCCGAATATTTTTATATGGCTGCCGCCCTTTTCCTTTAACAGGTCATACATGTAGGTAAAGAATTCAATATGGCCGCCCTGGTATGAGGTTATACCAATTGCCTGTACATCCTCCTGCATCGCACAGTTGACAATTTCCTCAACTGACCGGTTGTGGCCAAGATGAATCACTTCGGCACCGGTTCCCTGAAGTAAACGGCGGATAACGTTAATCGCAGCATCATGCCCGTCAAATAATGATGTGGCTGTGACCACTCTTACATGATTTTTAAGTGTATATTTTTCTGTAGTAATCATAATCTCATTGCATTTCGTAAGGAGGAGTAAGTTATTATATAGATATCTCTCTCAATGAATTAAATAAATGTAAAAAATACTTTAAACAGAGAACGAAATATATGTAAAATTATTAATGGAGGCAAGAAATAGGATCTTTCTGATATTTAATGATTTATGTATTTTGACTTATGGATAGTTACGAAAACTATAAAATAATATAAAATATTTGCATAATATAGAGAAAAATGTAATTATTGTTAAATATATAACAAATAGCAGGCTATTATGGTGTCCAAATTATTATATTATCATTCAGGCTATTTTAGCAGAAAAATAAATTCTGGAGAAAGGATTAGTTCATGCGTATTATTGTGTGTGTAAAGCATGTACCTGATACAGCCGCAAAGGTTACCATCAAAGGCACTAAGGGTATTGATGAATCCGTCAAATATGTCTTGAACCCCTATGATGAGTATGCGGTTGAAGAGGCGCTGAAATTAAAAAGCGAGGCCGGGGGCGAGATAGTTATAGTGAGTGTAGGAAAAGGAGGTGCAATAAACAGCATCAGATCTGCGCTGGCAATGGGGGCTGATAGAGGAATCCTGGTAAAAACTGAAGAAGCAGTAGATCAAGTCGTTGTTTCTCTTGCTTTGGCAAATGTTATTAGGAAAGAGGGAGAATTTGACATTGTTTTTATGGGAAAACAGAGCGTTGACAGTGAAGCCATGCAGACACAATACCGGTTGGGTGCTCTTCTTGATATTCCGGTTGCTTCCAGTGTAATCGAATTTGAAAAGAAGGACGATACCATCGTTGTCGAAAGTGAGATTGAAGGTGGCTCGCGGCAGGTAATAGAGATGAAAATGCCCTGCATTGTTGCTGCTATGAAAGGGCTGAACGAGCCGCGGTATCCAAAATTACCCGATATTATGAAAGCCACAAAGAAGCCTGTTAACCAGATTGAGCTCAGCAGCCTTGGTCTTGAAACACCATCGAGTACCATGGAAGTCACTGAGTTGAATTATCTCCCCGAAAAGTCTGAAGGTAAGATTATACCGGGAGATGATCCGAAACAGCTTGCTGAAGATCTGGTGAAACTGTTACGTGAAGAAGCTAAGGTCCTTTAAAAATTATAGAGGTTTAATACATTTCTAAAAAGTTAATAGAAGGATATGTTAGAGAAGATAGATATTAAAGTCATGGTGAGCGAAATCGAACCATCTACAATTTAAGTATATCGGAGAATGTAATCATGGAAAAAATCGCTGTTTTTATAGAAACAAAAGAGAAAACGATAAAAAAGGCCATTTTCGGCGTTATAACCGGTGTCCGGGCTGAGGGTAATGAACTCTATGCACTGGTGCTTGATGGCAATGCTGAGAGTTATAAAAATGAGTTACAGGAATACGGCATTAATAAAGTTGTCGATATATCAGCGGAGAGTCCGACCGCAGAGTATGACCCGGAAGTGTATGCAAAGGCAGTTGCTGAAACGGTAAAGCACCTTGGTATTACCATTGCCACAGGGTTGACCAGTGCAATAGGAAAGGACCTGTTACCCCGTGTTGCTGCAGAATTGAATGCTGCCTGTGTGATCGATTGCATGTCAATCGATTTATCAGACAAAACGGTTATTAAATCCAATTACTCCGGTAAGACGCTTGCTAAAATTAAATTGACGGGAGAATATTTCGTTTATGGTATTCGTCCCAATGCTATTACTGCTGAAAAGGCCGCGGCTACTGCCGAATTGATTACTTATAAGGCTCCGGTGCAGAATTCGGGGTGTCTGGTTATTAAAGAGGTAAAAGCAAGTACGAGCAAAGGCGTGGACCTGACTGAAGCGGAGGTGATAATTTCCGGCGGCAGGGCAATGGGCTCTGCGGATAACTTCAAGATGCTTTTTGAATGCGCTGAAGTTCTCGGTGCCGCGGTAGGCGCTTCCCGTGCTGCGGTTGACGCGGATTATGCTTCGCAGAGTATACAGGTCGGGCAGACCGGAAAAACAGTGAGCCCCAATTTATATATCGCCTGCGGCATTTCCGGGGCTATTCAGCATCTTGCCGGAATGAAAACATCTAAGGTTATTGTTGCAATAAATAAGGATGAACAGGCGCCGATTTTCAAGAAATGCGATTATGGCATTGTCGGTGATATCTTTAAGATTGTACCTGAGCTGACTGAAGCATTAAAAAGTCACTAATCAGGATTATTGTAACGTAATCCTTTGGAAGACCTTTAATTCCCTATGGTTATGAGATTAAACGCAGAGAATCCAGAGAAGGAAAAGATTTAAAAACGGATTGTTCAGTTGTGATAGTAACCTTTCTCTGTATAAAAGCCTCATCGACGGTGAGGTGTCTCATATATATAAACCAATAGTCAAATTCACACATACGACTTTGCAATTTCATTACAGGAGGAACAATGCCCACAGCCTCAGAGTTTATGAAATATACCACGCCAATGCTGGAAATAGCCCAGGCTGTCGCTGAAGCCAGGGGAGAAGAGATTAAGCTGTGCTATCAGTGCGGTACCTGTACTTCGGTGTGCCCCTGGGGGAATCTGAAGGATTTTAATCCAAGAAAAATGATAGAACAGGTGCGGCTCGGATTTGAAGGGTATGAAGAAGATTCATGGAAATGTGTCAATTGCCGTTTGTGCCAGGATAAATGCCCCAATCAGATCGATATTCCCCAGATATTCCAGGCAGTGCGCAGTATCCTGTTGATGTGGAACGCCTGTCCGCCTGAATTAAATGTTACCCTTGCCAGTCTCAGGGACGAAGGTAACCCCTGGCAGGAGCCGAAGGATAAACGAGAGGAATGGACAAAGGATTTCAAAGTACCGGCGTATGAAGCTAGTACCGAATATCTTCTCTTTTCCTGCTGCACCAATGACTATGACCCAAGAAATCAAAATGATATTAAAGCTGCTGTTGAAATTCTGTCTGAAGCAAAACTCAAATTCGGGTATATCGGTAATAAAGAAGTTTGCTGCGGAGATATGGCCTATACTGCCGGTGAGAATGATGCCTATAACAATTTGTCAAGTACCAATAAAGAAACCTTAAAAGAGCTTCAGATTAACAATGTTATTACCCTTTCGCCGCATTGCCTGAATGCCTTTAAAAACCGGTATGAGTTTGAAAATGAGGATAAGCCGGCTTCGTTTCATCTGGTTGAAATCTATGCAAAGCTTATTAACGATAAGGCCATTCAACCAAAACATGAAGTCAAAAAAAAGGTAACCTACCACGATCCCTGTTATCTGGGAAGGTATAATAATATCTATGATGAACCAAGAGAAGTCATCAATGCTATTCCCGGAATCGAATTTGTAGAGATGAATAATATCAGGGAGAACAGTTTCTGCTGTGGCGGCGGTGGCGGCGGTGCCTGGCTGGAAACGGTCAAGGGTGAACGACTTGGCGATTTACGGGTTCTGGAAGCGATTGAGACCGGAGCAGAAGCTATTATTACCGCGTGTCCTTTCTGTGTGCAGATGCTTGAGGCAAGCATAAAGGGATTGGAAGTAGAGGATAAAATATCAGTAATTACACTATCGGAATTATTGCTGTCATCTCTGAAAAAAGAGGAGAAATAGATGGGGACAACAGACTCAGCAAAAGTAGGCGTTTATGTTTGTCACTGTGGAGTGAATATCTCCTCTGTGGTTGATATCAATACCGTTGTGGAAGCGGTAAAAAAACTGGATGGGGTGGCAAGTGCCCGCGATTATAAATTTATGTGCTCCACACCCGGTCAGGAGTTAATACTTGAAGATATCAAGAAGCAGAAGCTTGAGAGAATAGTAGTAGCTGCCTGTTCACCACTGCTGCATGAGGAAACATTTCGAAAAGCGTTGCTCGCAGCAGAGCTGAATCCTTATTATCTGCAGATTGTAAATATCCGGGAGCAGGATGCTTGGGTGACTGCTGATCATGAGAAAGCGACTGAGAAGGCAATCGCTTTAATCACCGCAGCGATTAAAAGAGTACAGAGCCATGAGTCGATACAGACAAGAGAGGTTGACGTTGATCCGAACGTACTGGTTATCGGTGCCGGGATAGCGGGAATTGAGGCATCATTACAGATTGCTGATGCCGGCTATACCGTGTATTTAATCGAACGAGAGCCTTCAATTGGCGGCCATATGGCGCAGTTTGATAAAACATTTCCTACGCTCGATTGTGCGGCCTGTATTCTGACACCAAAGATGAACAGTGTCGGAAGCCATCCGAATATTAATCTTATGACCAGCTCAGAAGTCGTTGATATAACGGGATACATTGGTAACTTTGAAGTGACGGTTAAGTCCAGAGCCAAATATGTAGATCATGATCTCTGCACCGGTTGCGGCGATTGCATGGAGAAATGCCCTGTCAAGGTATCCTCTGAATTCGATGAAGGGTTGACAACCAGGAAAGCTATTTATACCCTTTTCCCGCAGGCCGTTCCCAATAAACCGGTGATCGATCCGTCGGTGTGTATCTATCTCCTGAAAGAGAAATGCGGGGCCTGTGAAAAAATTTGTCAACCCAAGGCAATTAATTATAAGGACGAAGAAATTGAAACGAAAATCACCGTTGGTTCTATAATCACCGCTACCGGATATACATTCGGTAAACCTGATGTATTAAGGGATTATGGCCATGGTACGTATGATAATGTACTCACTGCCCTGGAATTTGAACGGCTCAATAATGCGGCAGGCCCAACCAATGGAGAGATTACTCTGAAAAACGGCAATAAACCGGAATCGGTTGCAATACTGCATTGTGTCGGCAGCAGAGATAAGAACTATAATGAATACTGCTCGAAAGTATGCTGCATGTATTCGTTGAAATTCTCTCATCTTGTTAAAGAAAAGACCGGCGCTGAAGTGTTTGAATTTTATATTGATCTACGTTCACCCGGCAAGGCCTATGAGGAATTTTATAACCGGATTCGTGAAGAGGATGTGCATTTGATCAGGGGGAAAGTTGCACAGGTTACCACTATTCCAATTAACGATGATGAAAAGGGCAAGCTGGTTGTCATTGCTGAAAACACACTGATCGGCCAGAGGCTTCGTGTCCCGGTTGATATGGTGATATTAAGTACCGGCCTCGAAAGTAACAAGGATGTACAAGAATTGTCGCGTATGGTGAAGGTGGCAACTGATAAGGATGGATTTTTCATAGAGAAGCATCCCAAATTAGCCCCTATTGAAACGGCCAGTGCTGGTATTTTTATTGCGGGGTGCTGCAGCGGTCCGAAGGACATTCCGGAAACAGTTGCCGCAGCCCAGGCAGCATCATCACTTGCTTTAAAATTGATAGCAAAAGGGAAGGTGGGAATTGAAGGCACCACTGCATGGATAGATTCAGAAAGATGCGCAGGATGTAAACTATGTGTTTCTATCTGCCCGTATACTGCAATCGAATATGATGAAGAAAAGAAAATATCTGTGGTAAATGAAGTGTTATGTGAAGGATGTGGTGGCTGTGCTGCAGCCTGTCCAAATGGAGCGGCCCAGGCAAGACATTTCAAGGATCAACAAATTTTCGATGAAATAGAAGGGATATTGTCACGATGAAAGAAGAATCCGGTATCCTGGCATTTTTATGTCTTTAGTGTTAATATACAGGGCTTCAGCTTCATATTCCGATAGAATAATAAAAAATCTTCTTCCGATGAGAAAAACTTCCGTGGTAACAGAATAAGACGTCCTCGTATGGATTCTCAAGATAATGCTGCGCCTTTAAAAATGATTTACGATAATTGTAAAGTGGTATCTGGGAAAGCTTTTGGATGGAAATGAGGGAAAGGACAGTTTTATGTGACCGCTTGATCCGCTTTTATGTGACCATTCTTTTTCATCTCAACATGTCTTCAAAATATTTCGGGACGGGGTTGCTTTTACTGCTTTAATCTGTACTGCCCTGTGGTAATATTTTAATCAATATAGTAGTGTGACCGTGCACTACTCCAAAGGTTATTCTCACCTTTTTTAATAGTAATACTTTCATCATGGATATATTTTAAAAAGCATGAAAAGAAGTGTGTATATTGAAACAACAATACCAAGTTATTATTACGAGAATCGCAAGGGTGTCAAGTTTGTCGCATGGCGTGAGATTACCCACGAATGGTGGAGTAAATTTCGGCGTTATTATGAACCAGTATGCAGTGAAGTCGTTATCTATGAGCTTGAGCGGGGTAGTCATCCATCACAAAAGGAAAAAATCAAGCTTTTGCCCAATGTTGACCGCTTGGCTTATACTACCATTATCGATGAAATTGTTGAGGATTATATAAAGCATAATCTTGTACCACGCGAGTACGGTGGCGATGCTTATCACTTAGCCTATGCCTCATATTACGGGATTGATTTTTTAATGACTTGGAACTGCAACCACCTGGCAAATCCGAATAAATTCCACCATATGCATATAATCAATGGGCGCCTTGGATTGCACACACCGATAATCTGTACTCCCGAACAGTTATTAACAAAAGGTGAGGATATATGAGTTACGAAAAAGACCCGGTCGTTGAAGATATTCGTGAAATAAGGCGTAAAATATTTGCGGAGTTCGACAATAATCCTCATAAATTCGGGAAGTTTATTGCAGAACGCGAACGGAAGCGTAAAACAACCAGCAGGCGGTCCAGGCGAATCGCTGCAAAGGTAAAATGAAAACTATCCTAAAAAAGTGATTGCTTTTACCTGATTTTTTACGACTACATCCGGCAGCGCTTTTATTTTTATTATCCACTATCTATTACCCAAAATTCTATATTGATTTTACTTTTTATTGCCAATAGTCAATGTTATCTTTATCTACTATCCATTTTTTTTGGAAAATTAAGGAGCCGCGATTTATATGAATTTCTGTACTATAGTATATTTTCAACTCTTTTCCGTCAATTTAGGAAATGGAGCTGAGTTTATTTGAGTTGAAATAAGTTTAAAAGAGACTAAAATATCTAATATCCAAAATCTAACATCCAAGATCCATTATCCAACACCATGTCAGTGCAGACAGAAAATAAAACCCTTTTTTCACATACAGACTTTACCGAAGCCTTTTTAGTACCGCTATATTTACGTTTATTATTTGTTACATACATGATATAATAATTACGTAATCCTTAAGACCGATTGATATGCGTAATTCCGGCTGTAACGTACCATACATACAAAGATTGGTCGTATGAAATATATTCTTTCCATTGATCAGGGCACCACTGGAAGCAGGGCGGTTGTGTATGACAGAAACGGCAGGATTGTTGCAAGCGCGTATCAGGAATTCCCCCAATATTTCCCACAACCCGGCTGGGTAGAGCACAATCCTGAAGAGATATGGGAGAGTGTCAATGTCTCGATACAGAAGGTTCTTAAAAAGGTCCAAAAAGGATCGATTACTGCCATCGGTATAACCAATCAGCGCGAAACCACGGTTATCTGGGACAGGGAGAGCGGCAGACCGGTGTATAACGCCATTGTGTGGCAGTGTAGAAGAACATCCTCCCGCTGTGATAGCTTGAAAAAACAAAAGGGAAAAGTAGAATTCTTCAGAAAAACAACCGGTCTCCCTATTGACGCCTATTTTTCTGCAACTAAAATCGAGTGGATATTGAAGCATGTGCCTCATGCGATACAGAAAGCAAAGGCAGGAAAG
>JAUVGS010000181.1 GCA_030593665.1 Chitinivibrionales bacterium
ATAAAGGTATGGTATAGAGCATCATGGTTGCTGCTATGGCAAAGAATGTTCTTGAAAATGGTAATGCTTTCATACAAGCCTCCTGTGATTGAGTTAGAAAATGTTCATATCTACAACTGCATACATTGCTATCTCTTCATCCAAAGAATTCCCATTGACAAAGTCATTAAGGATCTGCAGATCATCAATGATTTCCTCTGGTAACTCCTGAGATGAAGCAATGGGTTGTTCTTTATTTTGAAAAGGATAATAGCCGGTAATACCGATTGCCAGGATCAGACATGCTGCGAGAGCCCACACAGTTTTTTGGATTGCTCTATGTCGCCTGACCTCTTTTTCAACTGCCGGGTAGATCGAATCAGGTACCGGCGGTACTTCAGGCAGTGTGCTGTAAAATTTTTCCTGTTTCATAATCAAATCCTTTGCGAATATTTTCTTTTACCCGATGGAGCATGATTCTCAGTGCTCCCGCTGATTTCCCGGTTATCCCTGCTAATTCTTCAAATGGTATATCATTCACTTCTCGCGCAATTAAAAGGAACCGCTCATCAGGTGAAACATTTTTTAAGACCTTCTCTACGGTATCTTTGTCTTCAAGTGTATCCTTAGCATCCCTTGCTTTGTGAGTATCATCATAGTGCACGAGTCTCTTTGAGTATTTATACTTTGACTTTAGATAAGCCATTGATTCATTGTATGTTATACGATATAGCCAGGTTGAGAATGCAGCGTCGAATCGAAATTTTTTCATCATTTTATAAACCCTGATAAAAACATCCTGCATAATATGCTCCGCTGCATTGGTATCACCATTCACTGTCCTGAATACTACTTTCCATACAAAGGGACTGTAATGGTTGTACAGAATCTTAAATGCTGCCTGTTTACCCTTCGCAGCTAATTTTAGTGTAATATCGTCCAGTTCTTTCATAATTCACCACATTAGATGTTTCGGAGGTGATAATTGTTACAAAAAATACTTTTATTAAGTCAAATTAAGTAAGTATATTGCGCATAATGTAGTAAATCACCGCCATTCGCTCCAAGCATGTTGGGTTATAATTTTGTTTTTTGTCATTTCGAGTGATACCGAGAAACAACAAAAATTATAAATGTATTTTATATTACCCGTATATGAATATAGAAGAGTTTTTTTTAATTATTAAGGTAAGGAGAAATTGTGTCGGAAATTGCAGAAAAAATTATCATCGGCAGCGACCACGGCGGATATGAATTAAAAGAGTTTATCAAATCAGAACTGGATAAAAAACACATTCCCTTTGAAGACATCGGTACCAACAGCTCGGATTCAGTTGATTATCCGAATTATGGCGCTAAAGTAGCTCAAGCAGTCGCACAGGAGGAATATAAAAGGGGAATACTTATCTGCGGAACCGGTATCGGTATTTCTATCACCGCAAACCGTTTTAAAGGCGTACGCGCAGCACTCTGCTGCAGTGTGGAAATGGCCCGGCTGTCGCGGGAGCATAACAACGCCAATATTCTAGCCCTCGGTGGAAGAACAACCAGCCCGGAAGATGCTGCTGCTATTCTTGAAACATGGCTGACTACCCCCTTTGAGGGAGGACGGCATGAGACACGGGTTGGATTAATGGATGACTTAGCAGGTTGAGAGTAAATAGGTAAGAATTTATTATGAGTGATATATTTCAAATTGTTATTCTCTTTTCTTTCATGGCGATAATGGCAACCTTTTTTGCTGCTGTATTCATTATGATATTTCGCTATCTGACATCCTTCTCATTTTAACACAAATCAAATTACCACCAGAGGGTTAAAATTAGCCAAAGTATGTTAAAATGTGTACAATAAGGTATTTTACAACCTTTATTTCAACGGAAAACTGAAAATGCGCCTGGAATATTCAATCAATAATACAATCGGAACAATATCGCCGGTTAATCCGCCTTACAACTATTTGAGATCTGATGCATTGATCGATACAACAGAATTAGCGAATTTCCTTGCGAATCAGCATGTAAAGGGCGTTATTATTAACGGGCGTGGAGACCATTTCTGCGGGAGATGGGAACCGAATACAAAGCTTGGTGATACACAAGCTAAGCAGTTTAATTTATTATTGGAAACAATCTCTTTTGCATTGGTGCCGGTAGCAGCGGTTATTACAGGAAAATGCCTGGGGCCCGGATTGGCATTAGCGCTGGCATGTCACTTTCGGTTTGCTTCGGAAGGGGCTGAACTGGGATTTCCCGACATCCCTTCGGAATATACGACTGTCCATCATTTAAAGGAGCTTGTCACTAATCAGGACACTATCGACCGTATTCTTTCCGGCAGCGTTCTTCACGGGCAGGAAGCGCAACAGATCGGGCTCATAGATCAGACAGGGTTACCCGATGAGACAGAAGAAAACGCACGCATGTTTCTTACTGCACTCACGAAAAAACGCTCATCGCAGGTAATCCGTACTATCATGCAGTCAATACATAACGGGAAAAAGCTCCCCATAAAAAGAGCCCTTTTTGAAGAGAGTCTATTGTTTGATTCAATTGTACGAAGTATAAAAACATAACATCCTGATACGAACAAGGTATTTATTCGAATGAGCGAAACCGGAACAGTACACACGGTAACCGAATGCGTTTCACTTGATACATTCAGGCGGGATTGTACCGATCTTATGAAATCCGGCTTTTCGCGTGAAGAGCAGGTTGAACTGGAAAAACGTCCCGATCAAACTAAAGCCGGTATACTTGCAGTAAAAAAGGCCCTGGTAAAATTATATACGGAACTGTTTAACGCACATGATATTACTGAGCATTCCTTCGTTGTCCTGCATCAAAATAATGGTGCTCCCTATATAGAAAATTTTCCCGAGATTCCTTCTGATTACAAGCAGTATACAAAAAAGGATTTTCATATCTCCATCTCGCACAATCGGACTCATGCCTATGGACTGGCGGCAATACAGGAGAAAGTACATGAATAATCAGCCGATTCTTCTAAACGTTGCTGATTCTATTGCTCACTTCATTCTTAACAATCCACCAAAGAATGAAATGAATGCATTTTTTTTTGATGAACTGACCCGCTTGCGCAAAGAGGTCTTTCCCACATTATCGGTGAAAGGAATGCTTATATATGGAAAGGGCCGACACTTTTCGTCAGGTGCAAATATTGCAGACCTTATGGCGCTCTATCATGAAAGAACCTCTGAAGAACCAGCCCCATTTCTCCATGAGAATATAGAAACGTTTCTTGCATTAGAATCACTGCCATTCCCCGTAGTGGCCATTATAAACGGCTGCTGTCTGGGAGCCGGGCTTGAACTTGCACTCTCCTGCCATTATCGCATTGCATCCCGACATGCTGTATTTTCACTACCGGAAAGCACCTATGGTCTTATCCCGGGTTGTGGCGGCACCATCCGTCTGCCGGGCCTTATAAAAAAAGGTAAAGCTATTGAAATGATACTCACCGGCAGGATTATCCCGGCTGATGAAGCATTAGAAATCGGCCTGGTCAACTGTGTTACTGAAAAGAAAAACTGTATGCATGAAGCTGAAATGATTATCGAACAACTTACATCATCTGGAGCATCGCAGCGTACTTCGCATGAACCGGGGAGTCAAAATGGCTGATCGGGTACTGTTAGGAAACGAGGTGGTTGCTATCGGTGCACTGCATGCAGGTATTGCAGCGGCATACTCCTATCCGGGCACCCCGTCAACAGAAATCGTCCAGTACCTGATATCGCATCCCCAAACACGGGGAAAACCGATTGCGTCCTGGACTGCAAATGAAAAAACCGCTTATGAAGCGGCATTAGGCGTTTCTTTGACCGGGGGAAGAGCCCTTGTTGCGATGAAACATGTCGGCCTCAATGTGGCAGCGGATCCCTTTATCAATTCAGCGCTTACCGCGATTCGCGGCGGCCTCGTTATCGCGGTTGCCGATGATCCGGATATGCACAGCTCACAGAACGAGCAGGACAGCAGGTTGCTTGCGAACTTTGCAAAAATCATCTGCCTCGAACCATCGAACCAGCAGGAAGCATATGCCATGACCAAGCTTGCATTCGATCTCTCCGAGCAGTTTCATATCCCGGTAATGCTTCGACTGGTTACCCGGTTATCCCACGGCAGATCAAATGTTACAATCAACGACAGCGGGAAAGATATTGTCTTTATCAAAGATGGCTACAATCGGGAGGACTGGGTACTGCTGCCTTCAATTTCCCGGCGGTTATGGAAAGACCTCGTTGCGCTCCAGGATAAACTGACACACTATTCGGAAGACACGGACTACAACACCGTAACTTTACAGAAACATAATATAAAATTGGGTATTATTACTACCGGGATCGCAAAGCACTACTATCTTGAAAACCTTCCCGATATGGCCGAACCTCTTTCTCATCTTCATATAGGCATGTATCCGTACCCGCCGGATAAAATCAGAACATTGGCCTATCATGTCGAAAAGATTCTGGTTCTGGAAGAAGGGTATCCCTATATAGAAAAATATCTCCGCGGTATCATCCCGCCCGCAGTAGCTATCGCGGGGAGAATGGATGAAGCAGTACCGGCAACCGGTGAATTATCACCAGATATCGTACGTAAAGCGCTGGAACTGCCTTTACGCACGAGTATACCGGTCTCTGCCAATTTACCTCAACGCCCGCCGCAATTTTGTTATGGCTGTCCCCACATAGAAAGCTTTACCGTGCTAAAAGCTGCCATAAACGAATATGACAATCCACTAATCACTTCCGATATCGGCTGTTATACCCTCGGTGCTTTGCCGCCCTATTCACTTACCCATTCAACCATTTGCATGGGCGCCTCAATCGGTATGGCTAAGGGCGCTGCCGATACGGGAAAACATCCGGTTATTGCAATAATCGGCGACAGTACGTTTCTTCATTCCGGGGTAACAAGTTTGATAGATGCCGTAGGTGACAACACAAACATGACCCTTATTATTCTCGACAACGAAGTTGTTGCAATGACCGGTGCACAACCTACAGTGCTGCCTTCCCGAAAACTGAAAAATCTCATTCTGGGAATTGGCGCTGACAGAGACCACTGCCATGTTCTGAAGGCTGAAAAATCCTGTGAAGAAAAAAATAGTACCCTACTGAGAAATGAAATAGCCTATACCGGTCTTTCTGTTATTATTATGCACCGGGAGTGTATTGTCGCAGTAAAAAGGAAGAAAAAGAAAATATGAAATATGATATTATATTGTGTGGCGTCGGCGGACAGGGTATTGTCTCCCTCGCAGCAATTATAACAAGCAGTGCTGCGTATGAGGGTATGTATATAAAACAGGTTGAGGTTCACGGCATGGCCCAGCGGGGTGGCATGGT
>JAUVGS010000440.1 GCA_030593665.1 Chitinivibrionales bacterium
CGCCGATAGAAACCAGAACTTACACAATCACAGCAACCGGTCCTGGTGGGACATCTGTTGATAATGTTACAATAATTGTTAGCTATACTCAGCCAGGCATCTTTTATGAATACGATGCGCTGGGGAGGATTAAAAAAATAACAAGAGTACCTTCACAGTAAAAAGGGGGCGTCAATAAAATTACACACATATCCGCGTACTAACATTCAGCATTTGATACGATAAATAATTTACGGCTGCTATCATGCAAAAAAAGGAGGTCTTTCAATGATAATTGGTTCAAAAGGTGTATTTACTCTTATTCTAATCACCTGTTTATCTGTTTTTATTTTCTGCCCTGTGTCCCCGGCCCGGGCCGAGTTGGAAGATCCTGAACCGTACAAAAGCTTTCCCCATTTGAACCCGGAGATTAACAATTTTACCGGTGCCGCGCATCAGCGTATCCGCATTCAAGTGCCTCCCGGCAGAAATGGTATCGAGCCGGAGCTATATATTACATATTATAGTTACAAACAAAACGGTTGGCTCGGCGCGGGCTGGCAGCTGGAGACCTCCGCCATCAGGCGCCAAACGAAACCGGGAGTTCATTACGACCAGGATCAATATGAGGTTGTAACAGGGGGTAAAATAGTAAAACTGGTTTCAGTAGGCAACGACGATTTTCGTGCCAGAATCGAAACCGATTTCACCCAGTATCATTTTCACAGAGCAGACAACTATTGGGAGATAACTCGCAAAGACGGCGTCAAATACTTTTTCGGTTTTGGTTCGAACACGGAATCAAGGCAGATCAATGCACACGGTACCTTTAGATGGTGTCTGGCTGAGGTGCAAGATCCCAACAGCAACTATATGATCATCGACTACCTGGAAGATCAAGGTCAACTGTACCCCCAGCAAATCGAATACACCGGCAATTCCCAAACCAGCATAGCACCGGCCAACAGGGTAGTCTTTGTCCAGGATACTGAAATCCGCCCGGATGTCGAGGTCAGCTATGCTTCTAAAGCAGCTGTTAAGACTGCTCAGCGTCTAAAATCGATAAAGATCTATGCCTTTGACAATCAACTAACGCTGGAATATTGCTTGGAGTATGAACTCAGCCCATCCAGCCGGCGTTCAATGCTCAAAAAGATTCGCATAATCGGCGCGGACGGCAATACAGAGCTGCCGCCATATACATTTGCATATCAAGACGGTTCTCATGGAAATGTGGTTGCAGGCCAGCATATCGAATCCATTAATTTAGCAGGTGCAGGCACACGTTTTGCCGACGTGAATGGCGACAACAAAGAAGATCTTATACTTGTCTACGATAGTTCGGTTGTCGTGCATTTATCCGATGGCGATGGTACTTTTGGCAATGCTATATACTCCTCCTGTCCTTCACTCGTAGCATCGGCAGGTCGGCAACATTCTTTCGCCGATATTAATGGCGACGCAAAGCCGGATTATATCCGATATGAATTCGCAGAAGAACATGGTGATAACAGCACTTATGTCATTCTTAACAGGATTAGCATATTTCTATCAAACGGATACGGCAACTTTTATTTTAGCAGTCAAATCGATTTAAAAGAAGGCCCGTTTAATCATTGGTACAGTACATCTGGAAATTTAGGATTTTGCGATTTTAACCATGATGGATATAATGACATCTATTTCAGTGGCAAAAAAGAGATTTTTTATAGTAACGGACAGGGTAATTTTTCCGGTCCGGTTAATTGCACCTTGCCTGTAAGCCAAGGTATCAGGCATTATTTTGCCGATGTGAACGAGGATGGTCTTACAGACCTGATCAATTATGATTACTATGATAGTATGTGGCAGCCTCCTGTAAGAAAATTTATTACCTACCTGGCAGACGGCAATGGTGGGTTTGTCTACGTCAATGTGCAGTCCTTTAATGAGCTATTTCCAGAAAATCCTCAAATGGGAAATTCCCGCGAAGGCGCGCTCTTAAATATCCATTTTAGTGACGCTAACAATGATAATCGCGCGGATTTGGTTATTAAGGCTAAAGATTACTACAGTACGAAAACCTATATTCAGACCTATCTATCCGATGGTAACGGCAATTATCATCTATATAGCGAGCTAAATCAGAATCCTGACACCACACACCTGGCTGATTTGAACGCAGATGGTGTGGACGATTGTGTTGAAATAAGATTTTACGAGGATGAATTGGATAACGGTCAAAGTGTTGTTGTTGATAATTACATCAACACTACAATTAGCCAGAACACCGCCCCATTCGATCTCCTTCAAGAAGCCGTCAGCCCCGGCGGCGCCAGGATGGCATATCAATACCGCCGGTCCACCGAGGTTGACGGCCATCATTTTCTGCCGTTTATAGTCTATCCGGTGGCGACATTGAGTGTTGAGGATGGCGTGCGCGCTGAACCGTCAACCAGTACATATTTACACGAAGGCGGCTACTATGATGCCGCCGAGCGCGAGTACCGGGGATTTGAGATCGCTACCCAGACCCACCCGGACGGTACTGTGACCAAAACCCATCACTACCTGGGTTATTCCGGGCGATCTGATTTTCCAGAGGATTGCTATTATTTTAAGGGCCGTATACGGCAGGTGGACAGGTATGCTTCACAGGGCAGCGGGCTTTTAAGCCAAACGAAATATGTGTGGGAAAATGTGGAAGATACAGAAGATCTCTGGGCTTTTGTCAAACTGACCCAAAGTCGCACCGAACATTATGACAGCGAAACCGTC
>JAUVGS010000466.1 GCA_030593665.1 Chitinivibrionales bacterium
GCCATGCACTCGACTCGTTCGCACAGATTGTAGCAGCCGTCATTGATATCCGCAGTGTTATTCCGGAAGAAATACTCTATCTGCACATGCGAAAACGTAATATCAGCGTTATTGAAATCGATTGTGCAACTCCCCTTGATGAGCATATTTCATCTGTGCCGCTTATTAAAAATAATAATGAAATTAATACCTATATCTGGTTATCGATCAGTAATATCATGAAAATGGCTGAAATCGCGGCAAAGGATCTAAGCAGGTTATTCCCGGTTGATTCAATAATCATTCTTGACAATCTACAGAAGGTAAAAAAGCGATATTTCTCGCTCAAAGCCGATTATGATTCCAGATTCAGCACCCTTGAAAGGTTTGAAGCCGTGACCATGGTACATGCCTTTGATTATCTCCTCAATGATATCAATCTTTTTGTTACCCACCGTTTTGCCTCAGATGACAACGAGTGGACACAGGAGGAGCGAAGGGCCTTTGAAGACGGTGTTAACAACGGAGAAATCCACACCATTGTTCACCGGTGGAAACCGGTTGGAGCTATTGGTACTTTGTGCGATAAAAAAGGTGTTACAACAGCGGTTCTGGTTACCGGTGATCCCAAACTGAATAATTTCGATAATGGCCTTTATGGATTACTGGAGAAGAATCTTACAACTCTTTTAAATACTCTTTCAAGAAAATAAAACAAGAATTTTGCCACGAAGACACTAAGACACCAAGAAAAAAGAAAGAATAAGTTTTTAATTCTAAATGATTTTTTATTATAATTAGCTTTCTCTATTTTATTTTATTTAAACTTTGTGTCTTTGTGTCTTTGCGTCTTCGTGGCTGAAAATATTTACAAAGGAGTAAAAATGAAAGTATTAGTAACCGGCGGTTGCGGCTTTTTAGGATCACATGTGTGTGAATACTACATTCAGCAGGGTGCCGAGGTTATCGCCTATGATAACATGACCAAACATGAATTAAAACGAACTGGCTATATGGCTGAGGAAGCCCGGGATTATAACAGGAACTTCCTCAAATCAATCGGCGTTAACGTGGTAAAGGCTGATGTGCGTGATTTTGAAGAACTGCTCGATACTGCTCAGGGATGTGATTATATCATTCATACTGCTGCGCAGCCTGCAATGACTATCAGTTGGGAAGATCCGCGGCTGGATATTACTTCCAATGTTCTCGGCACGTTTAATGTTTTAGATACTGCCAGACAACTGAAGATTCCTGTTGCGTGCTGTGCAACCGTGCATGTGTATGGTAATGAGATCAACAACGAACTCATGGAAGAAGACCGAAAATATATTAGAAACCCTGCCGGCATTGACGAGAATTACCCTACCCTTGGCGGGACATTAACACCGTTACATGCCTCTAAAGCAGCCGGCGATATTTACACACGCGCGTATATAGATACCTATCAGGTTGAGGCTGCCAGCTTCCGGCTGACCGGGATATACGGCACCAGGCAGTTCGGCGGCGAAGATCATGGCTGGGTCGCGAATTTCTCAATTCGGAGTGCGCTGGGCTGGCCGCTGCGAATCTACGGCAATGGCAAGCAGGTGCGGGATATTATTTATGCTACCGATATATGCCGGGCATTTGACGCATTTTATAAAACACGTAAACCGGGTATATATAATATCGGCGGCGGTACTGATACGGCTATTTCACTCCTGGAATGTATTGATGTTATTAAAGAGATCACCGGCGAAAAACAGGATGTTCAGTTTGAAGATGACAGGCACGGGGATTTAAGATATTTTATCTGTGATATTACCAAGGCTAAGAAGCTGTTAGAGTGGGAACCGCAAATCCTTCCCCGGGAAGGTATCGAGAAATTGATAACCTGGATTAAAGAAGAAATTCATCTTTTCAGTAATAAAGGATAAAAGCAATTATGAAAGCGTTAATTCTTGCCGGCGGTAGGGGTAAACGGCTGAATAAATTATCAGAGGCCACGAACAAATGTATGATTGAAATCGCGGGGAAGCCCGTGATCCAATTCAGCCTTGATGCTGCTGCCGCGACTACCGTTGATGAGATTATAATTGTTGTCGGGTATAAAGCGGAAGAGGTCATTAACTACTACGGGAACTCCTATAAGGACAAACAATTGAAATACGTTATACAGTATGAACGTAAAGGGCTGGTCCACGCCATCGAATGCGGGCGCGAGGCTATCCACGGTGATGATTTCATGCTGCTGCTTGGCGATGAGATACTTGTCAATCCGAAACACCAGGCTATGATTGACGAATACAACTCCCACAAAGTATTCGCGCTATGCGGCATATTGTGGGTTGAAGACACGAATTTAATTAAACGTACGTATACCCTGATCCAGAATGAGGAGAACCGGGTCTTCCGCCTGGTAGAAAAACCCCGTAACCCGTTAAATAACTATAAAGGCACGGGAGACTGTATTTTCAATAACAAAATATTTGACTATCTACCGTACACCCCGGTTCACCATGAACGTAATGAGAAGGAGCTTCCTGACCTGATTCAATGCGCTATAGATGATGGTCAACTGGTGAAATCTTTC
>JAUVGS010000376.1 GCA_030593665.1 Chitinivibrionales bacterium
CCGTTCATCCCGGTAAGTGTATAAGAATGCCACTGGTTCCTTTTTTCTCGCTATTGGTATCTTGTATATATTTTCGTCTTTATTCAAATCTCTTACTGTCCCGTTAGGGACAAAATATTTATAGCAATACAATACCTCAAACAGCCCCCAGTCCCATAGGGACGAAATATTTATCATATATCTTTCATCATGGGGCGCATTAAATCGCTTTAAAAAATCCAAATATTCATTTCGGAAAGACTTCTTTCTGTGATGTTTTTCGTATACGTGTTTGCCATGACCATCTATATTTCGTTCCTACGGAACTGGGTGTGGATGTTGATATATTCGTGTTGTAAATATTTCGTCCCCACCGGGACTAAGAGCGCGCAATAAAAAAACATACTCTCTATCAGACATTTGCCTTTATGTCAATCCCTATAAACATCCTCGGTTTTATCGTTCATACTTCGCCGCAATCGGAAATCTTCTTCCCAATCCGAATGCTTTTGGCGTGATTTTCAAACCGGGAGCTGCCTGTCTTCGTTTATATTCATTTTTTGCGATTGCATAGGTAATCCAGCGTACTGTTTCTTCATCAAATCCTTTGTCAATAATTTCTTTTGTTGACGATCCTTCTTCGATGAGCAGTTTAAGAATATCATCGAGAACATCATACGGCGGCAGAGAATCTGAATCTTTCTGGTCGGGGCGCAGTTCTGCAGAGGGCGGCTTGTCGATTATCGCTTGCGGGATAATTTCGTTATTTCGGTTGATGTACCGGGCAAGGTCATACACCATTGTTTTATAGATATCGGATATGACCGCAAGCCCGCCGCACATATCGCCATACAGGGTGCAGTACCCGACAGCCAGTTCGCTTTTATTTCCAGTGGTCAGCAGAAGGCAGCCGTATTTATTCGAAAGGGACATGAGTATACTTCCCCGGATTCGCGCCTGAATATTTTCTTCGGTACTATCAGGATGTTTTTTATTAAAATGAGGGGAAAGTGTGTCAATATAGGAATTAAAAATGGGCTCAAGCGGAATATGTTTTAACTCGATACCGAGATATGCGGCCAGGATTTTTGAGTCAGCAATACTGCCTTCGGATGAGTATTGTGAGGGCAATGTGATACCGCGGACATTTTTTGCGCCGAGAGCTTCAACGGCAAGTGCGCAGGTGACAGCAGAGTCAATACCGCCCGACAGGCCGATGAGTGCTTTGTTAAAGCCGCATTTTCGGGTATAATCTTTTATTCCGAGAACAAGTGCATGAAATACGTCCTGAATCGAGTCTTGTCCCGGTGCGGGAACGGGGGTGTGTGGAGACTCCGTATCGATTATACGTACCGCTTCATCAAAAGAGGGGAGATACTCACAGAGAGCACCTTCAGCATTGAAGAACATACTATTGCCGTCAAAAATCAGCTCATCATTAGCCCCGATCATATTGACAAAAACAAATGGCTGTTTGTGTTTCCTGGCATGATTTTCAAAAAGCAAAAAACGGAAATGCTTTTTACCAAGACAAAACGGTGATGCGGAAATGTTTATAAACAGGGTCGCCCCCATGTCGGCTAAAGTTTTTACCGGATCAAACGTGTATTGCTGATGATCCCACATGTCTTCATCATTCCATGCGTCTTCACAGATAGTAATGCCGAGTTTCTCGCCCTTGAATTCGATGCAGGAGATATCCGGCGCCGGATCGAAATAGCGGGATTCATCAAAAACGTCATAGGTAGGAAGCAACGATTTGTTCTGGTGAAACAGAATGTGCCCATCAGTAATAAGAGCTGCTGAATTAAGGAGTCCGCGTCCGTTTGCAACATTGTCAAGAAGGGCTAAACCGGTTAGAATGCCCAGGCCGGGATACTGCTGAGAAAGGTTGCAGAGCTCATCGAGTGCAGAGAGTCCACGGCCTATAAACCAGTTGTTTTCCAAAAGATCAAGCGGCGGATACCCCAGAATAAAGAGCTCGGGAAATACCAGAAGATCAAGGTTTTGCTCTCTGGTGTTTTCAATAACCTCCCTGATACGCGCGGTGTTGCCGGCGATATCTCCGGTAATGGGATTGAGTTGGCAGAGTGCGATTTTCATATGGCGCACCTCACTTTGTCAGGTGATGAGGGATTTGCCGGTCATATCGTCAGGCTGATCGATACCCATAAGCTGCAGCGCTGTTGGAATAATATCACAGAGCGACCCATCATCGCGCAACGGTATATCCCCGGCATTAATTATTGTTAACGGAACCGGATTGGTAGTATGGGCGGTCATGGGAGAACCGTCGAGGAGTTTTGTCTGTTCCGCATTGCCGTGATCGGCAAAAAGCATACAGATACCACCTTTGGCACGTACCGCTTCAACCACGTCATGTACGCACGCGTCAACTGTTTCCACCGCCCGGAGAACGGCGTCATGTATACCGGTGTGGCCAACCATGTCGCAATTCGCAAAGTTCGCAACAATAACATCATAGGTGTCGCTGTTGATCGCTTCGACGAGCTTATCCCGTACTTCAAAGGCGCTCATTTCAGGTTTGAGATCATAGGTTGCTACTTTCGGGCTGTTCACCAGGATGCGGTCTTCATGCGCAAAAGGATCATTCTTCAGACTGTTAAAAAAGAAGGTAACATGCGCATATTTTTCAGTTTCTGCACAACGCAGTTGTGTTAATCCGTTCTTAGCAAGTACCTCACCGAAAATATTCTTATTTCTAATTTCAGGAAATGCTTCGGTAAAATTACCGTCATCATAGTAATGGGTCATTGTTGTAAAATGGAGAGTATGATCGATAGTTTGAAATTCAGAGAAATCATGTTCAACGATTGCCCTGGTAAGCTGACGTGTTCGGTCAAAACGGAAATTAAAAAAGATAAAAGAGTCATCTTTACCAATGCCTTCGTAATTGACAAGGCGGGGTTTAATGAATTCATCGGTTTCATCGGCTTCATAGGCATCATCAATTGCGGTTTTCCAGTCAGACACCTGTTTCCCCCGTCCTTCCATGAGAGCACGATATGCCAGCTCAGTCCTGTCCCAGCGAGTGTCACGATCCATGGCATAATACCGGCCGATATCTGTTGCAATACGGCCGGCACCGACCCGTTCTATACCGTGCTGAAGAAACTGCAGGTGCTAATGCGCGGTCTTTGGCGGTGTATAACGGCCGT
>JAUVGS010000058.1 GCA_030593665.1 Chitinivibrionales bacterium
TTTTTTTCCTATACACGTGTCAAGGTCAAACGTCTTATCTGTGTAATGGTACATTTTAAATATTGGTGCTTTGTCCCCTTCCTCAATCCAGGCTGAGGTATTGGAAGACAGCACACCGACAATTAAAAATGTGAGATACAATAGAAAGGCTACGTTTCGCATAGGCCCTCCCTTTTATTTGAAAGTAAAATGTAATAAAATTAAAAAACCTTAAAATTACGACAGCATTAACTGTATGTATCTGGCAAAAATGCTATAATCTGCATTCTTTCCCCTATAGTGAAATATATACAACAATGGGCACTATTTTCCTTTATTTCTGCATCGTAAACGAATTTATGTTCACCGGTAGTGCACAACCTCCAGCTATTCTGCAGGCAGGATATGCGAATTAGATTCTTGTCGTTAATGAAAACAATGACATTACTATTCGGACAGTTATAAAAATGACCCATTCCTGCGATCACCGGTTAATCGATAATGCCAGAGGTGCACAATTCCTTAAATATCTGAAAGATGAAATCGAATATCCGATATTGACACTGCTGCAGGTAGGATGTAGTTTGGATTTTAAAAGAAATTGGATTATTGGAATGATGGAATACTGGAGTACTATGTTCGAACAAGGAAAATCTTTTTCATTACTCCATTTATTTCTACCACTTGAACATTTGAATCATGCTTACTTAAGGAAATTTCTATGTCATCACAATATGATTTCGACCTTGTAATCCTCGGTGCAGGCCCCGGCGGGTATGTCGCGGCAATCCGGGCATCACAACTTGGCTTGCAAACCTGCATTATCGAAAAGGACCGGTTAGGCGGTATCTGCCTTAACTGGGGATGCATTCCGTCAAAGTCACTCCTGCATCAGGCAGCCCTTTTCTCAGATATCCCCCTTCTTGAGAAAATAGGCGTTACCGTATCAACCGAGCATTTGAATTATGCTGCTGTGCAGGCGAATTCGCGAAAAGCCGCGACAAAGCTGTCAAGGGGCGTTGCCTATCTTATGAAAAAAAACAATGTTACTGTTAAAACCGGTGCCGGTGTAATCACGGATGTACATACGGTTACGATTGACAATACTGAAAAAGTCACCGGTGCAAACATTATTATCGCAACAGGCTCCTCCCCTGTCCGGATCCCCGGATTCGAATTTGATGAGGAAACCATTCTTTCCTCAACAGGAGCTCTGCAACTGCAGTCATTACCAAAAAGCCTTGCCATTCTCGGCGGCGGCGCTATCGGCGTTGAATTCTCCTATGTATTCAGTTCATTCGGTGTTGAAGTGCACCTTATTGAAATGCTGGACCGTATTTTACCGCTTGAAGACAACGAAGTGGTGGATGTGGTTGTAAAAGCTCTCAAGAAAAAGGGCGTCTGTGTATACACCGGTACAAAAGCTGAATCCTGCCGGCAAAACGGCGATATGTATACGGTCACCCTGTCATCCGGTAATGAGCAGAAAGAAATCTCCGTTGAAAGAATACTTGTGGCAGTCGGTCGATCCTCCAACACGAAAGATATCGGTCTGGAAACAGTGGGCATTGCAACGGAACGGGGATGTATCCCTGTTGGAGATTATTACCAGACTGCGGTTCCGCATATCTATGCAATCGGAGATGTTATCAATACTCCCCTTCTTGCCCATGTTGCCTCCCGTGAAGGCGAAATTGCTGTAGAACATATTGCCGGCAAAGAAACAGAAGCCGGAATCGATCCCGTTATAATCCCAAGTGCGGTATATTGCGAACCGCAATTAGCGAGTTTCGGGTTGACAGAGGCAAATGCAGCCGATGAAAACATTCCCTTCGAAAAGGCGGTATTCCCCTATCGTGGTGCCGGCAAATCTATTGCCATTGAGAAACCGGACGGCCTGGTTAAATTACTGTATCATAAGGAGACAAAAGAGATAATCGGAGCTCATATCGCGGGAACAGATGCAACTGAAATTATACATGAATTACTTGTTGCGAAAAAAGCAAACCTCCTGCCTGTTGACATTGCGGATACGATCCATGCGCACCCCAGTATTGCAGAAACCATTATGGAATCTGCAAAGCTGGCAGAGGGAAGAGCTATTCACATTTAGGCACTGTTTTGCCACACACATTTGCTGTATATCTCCAGAAAATAAAACATCCGGTTTTTATCTGTCCAGCATCTCATTCATCGCCCCGGTACGATATCCTTTCGTATCGAGTGCGACAAAGGTAAATCCGGCCTCTTTGCATAACGTTTCAAGCTCGCTACGCACCTGCCATGCCTTGTCCATTTCTTCAGAGATAAATTCCAGCCGGGCAAGGTCCCCATGACTTCGTACCCTGAACTGGGTAAATCCAAGCTCCCGTATCCCCTTCTCAGATTGTTCCGCTCTATCGAGCTTCTCTTTGGTGATTTTTTCACCGTAGGGGAATCGGGAAGCCAGACAGGCAAAGGAAGGTTTCGTTGCAGTCGGCAAGTTTAATTGCTCTGAATAGAATCGTATCTCTTCCTTTGTCAATTCTGCATCACACAATGGTGAAACAATATGCAATTCCCTGATAGCCCGCATACCAGGCCGGTAATCGCACAGATCATCGGCATTACTCCCGTCAAACACCGCCTCATATTTCTTCTCCCCTGCAATATCCGTGATAAGTGTGAACAGTTCGTGCTTGCAGTAGTAACACCGGTCCGGCGGATTATCCGAGAAACCGGGAATGTCAATTTCTTCCGAGACAATAATCCGCTGTTCAACGCCCAATTGTCTCGCAATCTCCCTTGATTCCTCCAGTTCAAACTCCGGATAGGTGGATGAAGTCGCGGTTACCAACAATACTTTACCACCCAGGACCTCTTTTGCCACCCTCGCCAGGAACGTACTGTCAACACCGCCGGAAAATGCTATAACCGCCGATGAATATTGTCCGATAATTTCTTTTAGTTTGTCCAGTTTTTCCATTTCCCGGTCCTTTTAGCTGCTGGTTTTATCTTTAATAATAGGTGAGGTGTATAAGTAGTAATATAATTTGTTATTAATATACTTTTTGTTTCATCTTAAACCCCTTTTAAATCAATTTCTTGGCGTAAATCCTTTTTACAGGGTATATTAATTACTGGATAAGAAATTGTAGATTTAAGGGAAGTGTCCACATATTTCAGTTCCGCAGAGAGGCAGTTAAATGTGTTAAGAAACTGAAAACACGTTTAGAGAAGTTTGTCCTATAATTATCAGAACATAAAACACGTCTAATTCGTTTCAGCAGATTCGGAGAAGATGATAATGGCAGATTTGGTTTTGAAGGGATGTATTGCAGTGAAATCTATCACCAGTTTTTTTGGAGCACGTTCATCTGAACCACCGGATAAAGATAAAATTATTTTCCTGACTGCAACGAGGAATGGTGATCAGCGCACGATGCTGAAATTGTTAAAGAAACATCCATCCATAATACACGCACGGGCAAAGGAGTCAATAACCGCATTGCACTATGCAGCATACCTTGGCCATTACAATTTAGTAAAAATACTCCTTGACGCAAACGCCGACATTCACGCAACGGTCACTAATGGCTGGGCACCGCTCCATTTCGCAGCAAGCGAAGGGGAAGTTGAAATCATTGAGCTACTTCTTGAGTATGGTGCTGATATAAATGCACGGGATTCAAGAGGCGTTACTCCTTTAGGGGTTACTATAGCGGCTCGAAGAGATAATTCCGAGCAGTTTCTTTATGAAAAAGGTGCTAGTCTGGGAGGAGAGGACCTGTCATTTCTCAATGATGGAATTGAGCTGTTGAGTGGAAACGATACTAAAAGGGGTGTCAGGGCTCTTAGCGAAGCATTACGAATCAATCCTATACTCGTAAAAGCACATCAGGTTCTTGCAATTCACTATATGGGGATTCACGATAAGAATGAAGCACTAAAGCATTATGAAATTCTAAAAGATCTTGACCGGAAACTTACTCAGGAGCTGCTGGAAACTCCTTTGGGTCATCTTTTTCAGCAAAGGCAGTAAATGTACACCACAGGGATGTACAAGTTTACACCTCTATCTTCAACCATGCAGGATACAAAATAAGTTTAGCTGATAGTTGACAGGGATTTCCTTTTCTGAAAACAAAAAGGTGATCTCCCGAAAAGCAAGGGAAAGTTGAAGGTCGCGGTCATTATCCTCCTCCGACAAACTGTACGATCTCCAGGTGATCACCTTCCGCCAGAAGCGTTACAGCCCATGCTTCCCGTTTGACAATGTTTTTGTTACGTTCAATAACAATACAATCGCAAGTAATATTTTTATATGATAAAAATCTCTGAATTGAAACAGATTCTGTTAGTTCTTCTAATGTTCCATTAACCGTGATCTGCATACCTATACCCGGCTGGATTAAATGATATAATTGATTATACCGAAATCAGTTTTCTCCCTATCAAGCAGGTCCTGGAGTGTGATCCCGGAAAGAGCCTCGATCTGAGCCTCATAAAGTTTCTGCCACGCTCTACGGGACAGGCATCGCGGGACTTTATCACACAGCCCGGGTCTCTCAAGGCACTCTACCGGACAGACAGTCCCTTCAAGGGCCAGTACAATATCCAGAACTTTTATTTGTGATGGTGGTTTGTCAAGAACAAAACCGCCATCAGCCCCACGTATGGTTGATACTATATTCCAACTCTTGAGCGCACTGAGAATATTCTCAAGATACCCTTCTGAAATGTCCTGCGTCTTTGCAATATCTTTGCGTTTTGTCGGACATTTTTTATAGTTACGGGCGATTTCAATCAGAGCCCGTGTACCGTATCTTGTTCTCGTTGACAGTTTCATAATATAAAAGACTATTTAAACAGGTTCTATGCATGTAACTTTTCAAGAGCATCATCTAATGCACCAATCAAATCATCCTTATTTTCCAGACCTACTGAAAGACGAATCAAATCCGGTGTCAAACCGCTTGCAGCCTGCTGTTCTTCATTCAACTGTGAATGAGAGGTACTTGCCGGATGGAGGATAAGACTCTTTGCATCACCCACATTTGCAAGATGGGAAAACAGTTCAATTGAATCGATCAATTTTACTGCTGCACCATAGCCGCCTTTCACCCCGAAAACAACCATACCGCCAAATCCTTTTTTCAGATATCTGTTTGCTGTTTCATACGCAGGATCGTCTTCAAGTCCGGGATACCGAACCCATTCTACATGATCATTTTCCTTAAGGAATTGCGCAACAGCTAACGCATTCTCACAATGCCTCTGCATGCGGAGCGGCAGTGTTTCAATTCCCTGTAAAAATATCCATGCATTATCAGGTGAAATACATGCCCCGAGATTGCGTAACGGGACAAGACGCATGCGAAGAATAAATGCCAGCGGATTAAGATCACCGAGATCATGGGCATACCGTATACCACCATAACTTGGATCCGGTTCGTTAAACAGGGCAAACTTCGGATCGGTCCAGTCAAATTTCCCGGAATCAACAACCACGCCGCCGATACCACTCCCGTGGCCGCCAAGCCATTTAGTCAATGAATGTGCCACAATATCAGCACCATACTCAAACGGATTTAAAAGATATGGTGTTGTAAAAGTCGAATCAACGATCAAAGGCAGATTGTGCTTGTGCGCAATTTCTGCAACAGCTTCGATATCAGTCACACCAAGAACCGGATTACCGATTGTCTCAATATACACGGCCCGTGTTTTCTCATGTATGGCAGCCTCAAACTCTTCGGGTTTATCATGATTGACAAAACGAACGTTAATGCCGAATTGAGGAAGGATATTGCTGAACATGGTGTAGGTGCCACCATAAAGATTGTTTGCAGAAAGAACTTCATCTCCCTGCCGGCAGATAGTAATGATAGAATAGTAAATTGCGGATGTGCCGGATGCAAGAGCCAGACCTGCCGCCCCACCCTCAAGTGCGGCTACCCGCTGCTCAAGGATATCCTGTGTTGGATTCATCAACCTCGTATAAATATTTCCAAGTTCTTTTAGGGCAAAAAGATTTGCCGCGTGCTCAGTGTTTTTAAACAGGTATGAACTTGTCCGATAGACCGGTACGCCCCTTGCCAGGGTTGCAGGATCAGGTGCCTGTCCTGCATGGAGTGCCAGTGTGTCAAAATGGTAGTTTGAATTACTCATCCAACTACTCCTTCTTGTAAAATAATGGTTAATAAAATAGTTTTTATCTTCTACTTAATACGATAATTTAAATCTGTTTCTCAAAAAGCCGGGTACTGAGATAATGTTCACCGGTGTCCGGTAAAATTACGGCAATCAGTTTACCGGCATTTTCTTTTAGCCGTCCTATTGTATTTTATTATCAGTTTAGTACCTTATGAAAAATTTTCTACCCTGAAGGGCACCCACCATGTGCGTTTTTTACCCTGAAGGGCATAAGAGATACTAAGAAGTAAATTTCCAAGAATCTCTAATTACCCTCAAGGGGCACAATGTGGCACAGGGTGCCCTTCAGGGTAGAAAATTATTTCGTGAAGGTACTTACTTGCAGTTTATCTGCGTTAGGGATATCGAATTAAAAAAGCCATATTGTTAACCATGTTTATTTACATTATAAACAATATAACACATATTTATTCTAAAATCAAGTTTAATTTTTTATAACACTTATAACAATTTTGTAACTTTATGATTTTAATACAATTACAATTTCATCATTTCCTACGATTATGTTTACTCCTATTGTTAACAAGGTGTGGTTATTATGAAAATTAAAGCGGTTGGCCTTCTTTCCGGCGGACTTGATAGTACATTAGCAGCCAAATTAATGATTGAACAAGGCATTGAAGTATATGCTATTAACTTTACATCACATTTCCATACTTCTTCTTTAAAAAATTCAGAACCTGACAGTCTTCATTCAGCAGTTAAGCAACTCGGTAATATCCCTTTGAAGTGTGTACTACTCGGGGATAAATTTCTTTCGATTATTAAGCGACCTGAACATGGCCATGGGAAAGGTATGAATCCCTGTATAGACTGTAGAATCCTTACAATAAAAAATGCATTAACATACATGGAAGAAATTCAAGGTTCATTTATATTCACTGGAGAGGTGCTTGGTCAGCGCCCCATGTCACAGCATCGAAGAGCTATGGATATTATTAATAATGAAACAGGCGCAAAAGAACTTATCCTGCGCCCCTTGTCTGCGGGTTTGCTGGAACCAACGCTTCCTGAACAGAAAGGCTGGGTTGACCGTGAGAAGCTGCTTGCTATCAAAGGCCGCTCCAGAAAAGAGCAGATTTCCCTTGCAAAAGCACAAGGTATTCATGACTATCCCAATCCTGCCGGTGGGTGCCTGCTTACCGACACACATTTCGCAGAACGTCTTCGGGACTACTTCGCCCATACCGAAACACCGGACATTAAAGATATCAACCTGCTTAAGGTTGGCAGGCACTTCAGGCTGGAAAACGGTGAAAAAGTTATTGTCGCACGGAATGAGACTGAATGTAATTCGCTCGAAAGGCTATGCAATGAAAAGGAATATCTTATTATCCCTGAAAATTTTTCAGGGCCGACAATAGTCTTGCAGGGAGAGGATATCTCAGCAGCTATAACCAGGTTACTGGAATATACGCATGCAACGATTCCGGAGGATGCAACAATCCGTTGCGTGAAATATGGGAAAAGTGTAAATATATCGCGGGATGAATGGAATAAAATAGTATGAAAATAGCAGTGGGCCTCAGTGGCGGAGTGGATTCTTCAGTTGCAGCGTACCTTCTGAAAGAGGCCGGGCATGAAGTTATCGGCACTATCATGAAAATATGGGACAACGGGTGTACCTCCATCGAATCAAAGGGCAATGCCTGCTACGGCCCCGGTGAAGAGGAAGATATTGCAGACGCTCAAAAGGTATGCACATTTCTTGGTATACCACTCCATGTTATAGACTGTGCAGAGCAGTATAAACGTATCGTTCTAAACAATTTCAAATCTGAATACCAGATGGGCAGGACGCCAAATCCATGTGTATTATGTAACCAGAACATCAAATTCGGGGTACTCCCCTCTCTTCTCGCTGGTTCCGGTATAGCATTCGACCGATTCGCGACCGGTCACTATGCACAGGTAACTTTTGATGATGGCTTAAACAGATATCTTCTCAAAAAGTCAATTGACACAAAAAAAGACCAGACATACTTTCTCTACCGCCTCACTCAGGAACAACTGGCAAAAACACTCTTTCCTCTCGGTGAATATAAAAAATCAGAGGTGAGAAAAATCGCTGAAGAAGCCGGTTTGCCGGTCCATAACAAAGGTGAAAGCCAGGATTTTTACAGCGGTGACTACACAGAACTACTAAATGTGAAAAAAACTGAAGGAAATATAATCAACACGGAAGGTACTATTCTCGGCAGCCACACCGGAATCTGGAACTATACCATCGGCCAGAGAAAGGGACTTGGCATCTCACACTCCGAGCCGCTCTATGTGATAGAAATTAACGCAGAACGAAATGAAATAGTTGTCGGTGAAAAGGAGTTTTGCTTTTCAAAAGGACTGAAAGCAGGCAATTTAAATATTATTGTAAAAAAATTACCTTCACACGGCACCGCCAAAATACGTTCCAACTCAAAAG
>JAUVGS010000236.1 GCA_030593665.1 Chitinivibrionales bacterium
GCATATATAGATAAAGAACGAGGAAATTTGGTTCCCCGGTACGCAGCATTATCGGTGTGGTAAAACCACCAATTATTCCAAAGATAGCAATGAGCTGAGAACGGGTTTTCAGGGCGAGGACACCTGCCACCAGAGTAACCAGGATCATACAGATAAATGATACAGTAATCGGTATCAGGTTATATAGCGGCCCGGCCGCATACATACTGAAATAAAGAGCAGCCAAACCACCGCCAATAAATCCCTGTGCAAGCAAGTGATATTTTTTTCCGATAGTAACCATACCGGCAACGATCATTCCCACACCGGCAATCACAGAAAGACCGACCCTGCCTTCCGGCCCCAACAATCCTTTCTCCATTGACCAGCGTAAAAAGTATGCAATGCAGATAACCAGAGCGATAATTCCTACACGTAACAACCAGGTACTGGCTACTGCATACTCCATGGAAATATTTTTCGGACGATGTTCTTCGCCAACAATAATCCAGCTCCAGATCTTTTTTAACACAACATTTGCATCTTCAACAAATTTCGGCAGGTGCACCGGCTTCGGCTTATACGGCTTATAATCGATCGTCTCGGTCTCCATAGCGACAGAAGCTGTCTCTTCCTCCTCTTTTATATCAGCTTTGACGGATTCCTGTTGTTCAAATGTTGACTCAGGTTCAGGAGGCCTTTTTTTGGCGCTAACCGACTCTACTTCGCCTGGAGCGGTTGACACGACTGTTTCCAGACCCTCTTTTTCCGCCTGCGAAGAATCAGAAGATATGGAGAATGAACCCTCATCAGCCGCATATTCTACATTTTCCACCCCCTCAAGACTGCCCTTGCCCAATCTCATACGCAAGGCACGAATTTCTTCCGGTATCATTGCAAGTTTTATACTTATGTCATTTAGCTCCTCTCTGAATTCATCAAGAGAGTCTTTCAGGAGTGTTCTGGTTTTGAAAAAGGAGACAATACCCCATATTGGCAACCCTATAAAAAGAAATACTATCAACAATATTCCTAAAACTTCCATTGTTTTCCTCCTTTAGTATGCGAGATTGCAATCGTAGATAACCTTTATTAAAAAGATACTTTATTGTGATACAAACATTATTATAATACAAAAATTTTCCATTTGTTTTTTAATATCTCTATATGGTATTGAGATGGAAATTACAGGTAGTCAAATTAGATATCCGCAATGAGACAATTGATGCATCATACCTGTTATCACGATATTGCAAAATACTCTATCATCGCTATGAAACTTATGAAGCTGTCGGAAAAATCGCGGGATTGGATAGTGGGACAGTGTAGAAATATATAGAATTTGAATGAAGATATACGTTATAACCGGGTATACCACAGGAAGCATGCAACTGCAGCTCATCCTCTTTATGTTTAAACAAGTCTTCCGAATAATCAAACCAGCTATCGACTATTTCTATATAGTTCATGCCAGCTTTGGAGAGAAAATGATTTTTAATTCTTTTTTGTTTTATTTTATCCTCTTTTTCAATGGATTCAAGTTCATCAGAATCAAGATCAATACCCTGTTCTTCGGCCATCATCTCTTGTACCATCTCAAATACCGCTTTAAAGTTCTCGCTCAATTTATCCCAGAATTTTTTATTAGTAATATCTCGCGTTTCAGAATCAGCGTATTCTTCCTCACCCAAAGCGAAATTCATACAACGTGAAGTAAATGAGCATCGTTCACACCATCTATCACAGTAGTTATATATTCTTTCAATATAGTTATTATTTTCTGCTAATCGCTTTAACTGATTCTTATTCATATAGTTAAATGCCTTTATTGATTATATGTTTTCCGATTGATTAAGCCCATGATGTCTAATATCGTAATTTCTGTGTTCTGCTATTGTTTATTCCTGATCTTCCAGCACTTCAACAATAGAAAACACATGAATTAGTCCGGCATTTTTAAGGAGTTCCCTGAACAAGGTACCGGGCCTGTATAATAGCAGGTCTTTGTTGACTTTTTCGGCAGAACGCCGACACTGGAGGAAAAATTGTATTCCATAAGTGTCACAGACCCGGAGGTTTTCCAGATCGAAAATGATACGATGTACATCCTCTGAGGAGATGATTGATTCAATCTCGGAGCGTAACAGATCGACATTACTAATGACGACTTTTTCACCAAACCGGTATGTTGAGGTCAATTGTTCAGACACTAGCATTCCCCGGTTAAGACATACTATTAATGTAAACGTTCATAGAACGCTGAAATTTGAGACTTTAGATTTTTGATTTTGGATTTCAACCCTGAACCCTGAACCCTGAACCCGTGAACGGCTACCTATCAATAAACATCAAGGTATACTTCACCAAGAAGCCCGGAAGCTCTTCCATTCATTCTTAACAGATTATCAAAGGTATTTACAATACTGACTTTAATTACATTACGGCGCTGTTCAACAAATTTTGTTATATCAACAGCCAGGGGTTGCCAGTTTATAATACCTAGTGAATGGCCGTTAACTTCCGGGATAATACTGCCTGACACCTGATTGAATTTGAGTACAATACGTTGATAGTCAGTGGGCACTTCAAATATTTGTTCATAGGTACCGCTGCCGCTCAGGTAAGGGAATCCATGTTTTGTCCATGTGCCATAGTTTGCCTCAGTCTTCTGGGCGTCTATAGTCCAGCCCCGTGAGCCTTTTTTTATTGAGAAACCGCCTGCAATTATCGGAGGATACACAATCGCACCGGGATCTTGAATAAGCCCGATAGTACGGATAGAGACACGATTTATTCCTTTCATTACAGACTCTCGAATATCGAATTTCAGTGACCAGTGGCCGCAGAAGTTCACATTCGCCATATCGCCCTCACCCACATCATCTCCCTTGTCAAGCTGAAGCGGCGATACCACTATTCCATTTACCGACACTTCAAATTCCTGTATACTACTACTACTCATTATTTTCTTAAAATTGGGAATGCCGCAGAATACCAGCAAACATGTTTGCGGCACCTCCTCTGTTTCAAAGTAGGCCTCATAATAATGGGAATAACCACCCGAATCACGGCTCAATCCTATCCTTTTATTCCAGCTTGCAAGCGGAAGGACATTAAATGAATTAGCGTCAGGTGAAAATGACCAGCGGTCTTTAAGAACTACACGATAGTTTCTGTTTACTGTTCCGAAAACATTGAACGGATGTTTTTTATCCTTCTTAGCATCTACCCCGGGAACCTTTAAGTCAGACACAAGTAAAACACATGTCTGTTTTGGTGCAATATCAAGCTCAAGGATACTGATACCATCGTTATTTTGAACATTTTCAATCTCATGGAGTTCACCTTCATGGCAGTCAACCAGATAAATATGATTCGTCTCAGTACATTCAATAGTGATAAAATAATCCCGTTTTACAGAGCTGTTATGAAGATAAAAAATATCATAATTGTTCCCTGAACTATAGGCGGTCTGGATTTCCGAACACGCTTTTCCACCGACAGTTACACTGAAAGCTTGTTCAACCTCTGCAAGCCGCGAAACGAAATCATTAACCGAGACAATGTGGACAGAATCATTTCTAGGCCTGGTCAATCGTGTTACCCGGGCGCTGAAAGATGCGCTCTGACCATCATCAAAATTCCCCTGCGGTGCCTCATTAATAAATATGACCATACCCTTTTTTATCGCTAACTTTTCCAGAAATACAAACGTACTGTTGTTTATCAAACGTGCAAACGGAAAAATAACCGCACTGTAATTTCCTTTACGTATCCTTGCAGCAGTACCAAATTCCCCATTAGATTTGACTGAACATGAAATAAGAAACTGTTCACTTACCACATCAAATTCAATATTTCTGTATTGCAGGGTATCAACAACTTTTCGGAAAAGATGCATACCCTTTCTTACCGACTCATCATTACTGGGAAGGTAGTCTGCCATAATAGAAGATGACGGCATGACCACTGCTACGGGACATGACCGCTGAAGGCTGCGGGATAACGTAAGCAAACGTGCGGTATATTCACACAATTCCTGCATCTGATCCCAGTCAGGGTGATACCAGGAGGGATTATACGGTGATTTTATATAACTCCTCTGATCAAGATTAAAATAGCAGCCATCCAGGATGATTTTTGATGTGTCTAAAAATGCGTGCTGATCAATCTCCTCTTTAATGCTCTGGAGAGTACTACTTCCATTCTGGCGATTTCGACCAACAACGGCTATGGTCTCTCGCCTGAATTCTATACTGTTCATGTCCGCCATTGCCCTGACTACCGCATAATTTCTCTCTGTACCATCTTGATTCTGCATACCAACGGAAGATAAACCTGCAGTCGGTATAGCCATAACATCACGGAGAGTATGTTTCGCCCAATTCACATCACGTTCAAAGCTAAGGACCCATTGGGAAATACGGTGCTTTTTTGCCCATGTTTCTAAAAT
>JAUVGS010000460.1 GCA_030593665.1 Chitinivibrionales bacterium
CCTGAAAGATGCTCTGAACGAGATAAAGAGCGATTATGACTACACAGTAATCGATTGTCGGTTCAAAAGATGCCGGAGTCTCTCGCGTAATATCATTCTGGATCTCATCAAGAGAATACCCTACTGCCAATTTGGCGGCAAACTTTGCAATAGGAAATCCTGTTGCCTTACTTGCCAGGGCAGAACTCCGGCTGACCCGGGGATTCATTTCAATGACGACCATGCGGCCGGTTTCAGGATTGACGGCAAACTGGATATTCGATCCGCCTGTTTCCACACCAATCTCACGTATAATGGCTATGGACGCGTCCCGCATCTCCTGATATTGCCGGTCACTCAGTGTCTGGGCAGGCGCCACCGTGATACTGTCACCAGTGTGAATGCCCATGGGGTCAAGATTCTCAATGGAGCAGATAATGACCACATTATCCTTCTTATCCCGCATAATCTCCAGTTCAAACTCTTTCCAGCCGATCACGGATTCTTCTAATAATATCTCGTTAATTCTGCTGTAATGAAGTCCCAGTTTCGCAATGCGTTCAAATTCCTTTTCATCTCCGGCAATACCGCCGCCGGTACCGCCAAGAGTAAAACTTGGTCTGATAATTATCGGGAAACCGATTTTACGGACAATTTCCCATGCTTCATCCATGTTATAGGCGAATTCACCTCGCGGCAGGTCAAGGCCGATACGTTTCATCGCTGCTTTAAACTCACTGCGATCTTCAGCACGTTTGATCGCTTCCTGGTCTGCGCCAATTAGCTGCACATTGTATCGATCAAGTATGCCGTTTTCAGCCAACTCCATTGCGGTATTCAAACCGGTCTGACCACCCATTGTCGGCAGCAGTGCATCGGGCTGTTCACGTTCAATAATCTTCTCAACGATCTCCAGGGTAATTGGCTCGATATACGTCTTGTCGGCCGTATCAGGATCAGTCATGATTGTTGCAGGGTTTGAATTCACCAGAATAACCTCATACCCCTCTTCCCTGAGCGCTTTACACGCCTGTGTTCCTGAATAATCAAACTCACATGCCTGGCCAATTACTATCGGCCCACTACCGATTAAAAGAATCTTGTGAATGTCATTTCTTTTGGGCATCGATTTATAACTTTCCTTATTATAATTTTAAAAATTCTCTCTGTTTTTTATTTTTCTGTGCGAATCCGTTGTATCCGTGTCATCCGCGTTCTATTTCTATTTATTTTCCATCATTTCAATAAACTGCTGAAAAAGGTATCCTGAATCATGAGGACCGGGTGATGCTTCCGGATGATACTGCACTGAGAAAACTTTTCGGGAATAATCTGCCAATCCCTCACAGGTGTTGTCATTTAAATTTATATGGGTCATCTCCGCGCCACACTTTTTCAGACTCTCACTATCCGCACAAAAGCCATGATTCTGAGCAGTAATCTCAATCACACCGGTTTTCTCATTCCGTACCGGCTGGTTGCCGCCGTGATGTCCAAATTTCAACTTATAGGTTTCTCCCCCAAGCGCGATGGTCAACAACTGGTGGCCAAGACAGATGCCGAAAATGGGCACGTTTCCAATAAGGTCCTTTATAGTACCTATAGCATACGTTACTGCTGCCGGATCTCCCGGGCCGTTTGAGAGAAACACACCATCGGGTTTCTCGGCCATAATTTCTGCTGCTGTAAAGGTTGCGGGTACTACGGTTACTTTACAACCCAGTTTACTGAGTATACGAAGAATGTTGTATTTGATGCCGAAATCAACTGCAACAACATTAAAAGTATCATCACCATTACATTCCCTCCCCGGAGTACCGGTAAACAGCGTTTTTTCCGAACAGGTAACATGTTTCACCGAGTCAACTCCAACAAGCCCTTCCCACTCTTTTGCTTTCTGCACCAGGTTATCAATATTCGGTTCATTCTCGCCGGCAAAAATAACTGCTTTCATCGCACCGGCAAAACGAATATGCCGGGTAAGAGCGCGGGTATCGATATTCTCTATACCGATTATGCCATTCTCAATAAGATACTCCCCAAGTGATTTGGTACTGGCATAATTTGAAGGATACTTACACGCCTCTTTTACAACAAATCCCTCTAAAAAAATATCCGATGATTCAATATCCTCTTCATTCACCCCATAATTACCGATTAATGGATACGTCATTGTGACAATCTGGGACTTGTAGGATGGATCCGTAAGGATTTCCTGATACCCGGTCAAACTGGTATTAAATACGACCTCTCCCAACGCTTCTCCGGGAGCACCAAAGGATTCCCCGCGGAAAACAGTGCCATCTTCAAGTACTAAAAATCCCTTCAAAAAGACCTCACTTATCGTCAAAATGGTACGAGTAGGTAAAAAAAAAGAAGTCCGAAGAAATCTTTTTTTAGTATAGTAATCGCTGAAACGTTTTTATTTCGGGTAATAATATACATCACAAAATGAAATAATCACACACTTTTGACAGAAAAACTCATAGTAACCGTTCACTGGTTCAGGGTTCCCCGTTCATCCCTGTAAGTGTATAAGAAGGCCCCTGGATAACAGTATGTTAATCAGAGGGGCATGGAAATGACCATTCTGCTTCTACATAATGTTATCCAGGGGCTTTCGT
>JAUVGS010000413.1 GCA_030593665.1 Chitinivibrionales bacterium
ACTCTCCAGGCACCATGGCTTACTATGCAGCATGCGGCAATCATCGCGAAAGGCGGTGATACGGTAATTGTCAAACCGGGTACCTATCAGAGAATTCGCTTTGACAGCAGCGGTGTCGCCGGAAGCTATATCGTCTTTAAAGGAAGCAGTATCCCGGATCAGAGTCTTATCATTGATCCCGACGAAATCTTTGACACACTCAATCCGCAGGAGATCCTCGGTAATCCCCAAAAAAATGCCGTGTGCGGCGGTTTTTATTTCAATGCAAACAACATTCGGGTGGAAAATTTTGAGATAACGCATATCCCCGAAGGTCAACGGGCTGGTATCTATTTAAACAAAAGTGATCATACTGATATTGTCAATTGCTTTTTCCATGACCTGAACCCGACCTTGTATAACTGGGGGTCTGTGCAGGGAACGGGGACTGGTGTCCTGTTTAAGGGAAATACACTTTACCGCGTTCCGGGAGTAGGAATAAATATAAGCGGTGAAAACTGGCTGGTTGAAGAGAATGAGGTTTCGCACGGTATAAATATCCGAACTGATAATGGCGAAGCAACTGGCGGTGATGTTGACGCTGTTCGGTTTTTCGGCACGGGTCATATAATACGAAACAATTATCTCCATAATTATTTAAACGTAGAAAATGTTGGAAATCCCCACATGGATGCATTTCAGACATTTTCTGTCTACCCCGAGTCGCAGTTCGCAAACAATATTCTTGTTGAAGGCAACTACTGTTACAATTTTGGGCAGATGTTGATGAGTGAGGATCAGGGGGAGGATGCCGGGACCGGTAACGCGATCCATCATATTACTTTTAAGAATAATGTGTTCCGCAAGTGCAGAGCTTTCGCGATTATTGTATCCAAATATGTTGATAATTTCACCTTTGTCCATAATGTCGTCGCTGAAGCTCATTATGGACCAATTACCTTTTCAAACCATGCTCACCATGCGATCGTTCGCGATAACATTTTTTACAATAATGGTTCGGGCGCTGCTCTCGGTGACACCACCTGCAAACCGGGGTCTGCCTGGGATTATAACATTCACTATCCTGATTTTACCTGGCCTGTCAAGCAGCCCGAATATGACAGCAGCGGTTTTTATGGCATCAATCCTGAGTTTGTCAATGCAGACAGCGGGGATTATCGTCCTCTTTCGAGTAGTATTGCTTGTCGCGGCGCGAGTGACAGTGCGGATATTGGAGCGTTTGCCTGCATTGGCTGCGATGATAATTATCCAATTGTTTATTTTCGTCTTGACAAGGATTACGGTTATGAACCGTTGGTTGTTTCCTTCGATGGCTCACAGACCCTTCCCTGCAATGACAGCATCACAAACTATAGCTGGAATTTTGGTGATGGCACAACCGGAAGTGGTTCAGCCGTTAATCATACCTTTTGGCATGGAGCCCATACTATTCGATTAAAAACAACCAATACCTATGGTTTTAGTGACAGCACTCAAAAAAGTATTGTTGTTTTACCAAAACAGATCCCCGATCTTGTGTTGTATCTGGATTGTAATAATAATGTTCAGGATATGTCCGGTAATAATAATGTTGTTTCATGGGTCGGTGATGCACACTATGCAACAGGGCCTTTTGGAAATAGAGATGCGGCTTCTTTCCCCGGTGGAGACTCCGGCGCCTATGTTAATGTTAACCATAGTGATTTACTTGACGGCATGGATAATCTATCAATTTCACTGTGGGCAAAGAAAAATGCGGCTGATGAATCAGGTACGCTTTTTTTAAAACATGTAACCTATCGGATGGTTTCGACTGCAAGTGGGATAACCGGTTACCTTGCCAATAATGCCGGTACTCAGCAGAGTTTTACTTTCACCAATTCAATTTCTATAGACACCTTGTGGCACCACTACGTACTTATTTACAATGGGGCAACAATAGTGCTCTATGCTGATACGGTGGCAGCAGGTACGGTTACTGCAACCGGCGCTGTCGCAGTGAATGCCGACAGGTCTCTCGTCATTGGAAAAGATCCCTGGGGTAAAACCTTTAATGGCTCGATCGATGAGTTTCGGTTGTATACCAAAGCACTCAGCAAAACGGAGATTGTTGACCTGTTTCTTAAAACGGTTGATATATCTAACCCGGTTATACCCAAGGTAGCGAGTGCCGCCTTAAAAATTTATCCTCACCCGGCCCGTTCCCATGCAGCGGTTTATTATTCGATACCCGAAGCTTCTCATGTTACCATGCAGGTGTATAATGCTTTTGGCAGATTGATCAATACACTGATTAACGAAAAATGTTATATGGGCAATTATGTTACCGTTTGGAGCGGTGAGGATATCGGCGGTAACAGCGTTTCTAATGGAATGTACATTTTTCGCATGACGATTGGGCGGAACGTATTGCAGAGAAAGGTGTTGTTGTTAAAATAAACCATGGTATACAAATAAGAATAAGGTGTCAAGTGTCACAGCGAGCGCAAAATCCTTTCGGGAAATGAAACGATCTCACTATTTTCTTATGTTGAATCGAATGAGAACGGAGCACAATTTTATGATGCAAAAGGTAATAAAAATAGTATGTTTTTTAATAGTTGTAAATCTTCAGGCATCGGTATTTTATATCGATCCGCACAATGGTGATATAGCTAATGACGGTAGCGGCAGTTCCCCCTGGAATACTCTTCAGGAAGTGCTTGACAGCAATAAAATTGAGACGCGAATGTATGCATCCAAGCCGGTTACCGATACAACTTCACTCATTCCAAAAAATCAGGGTGCACCGGTAAAAGCGGGTGATACTCTTATGTTACGAGACGGCTATCATGGAGAAATTTATTCACGGGAGTACTATAACGAAGAGTATATATCCATAGTGGCTCAGGATGGCCATACACCCAAGATGGCAAGCCTGGAAT
>JAUVGS010000528.1 GCA_030593665.1 Chitinivibrionales bacterium
AGTACGCAGAAAAACATCTTTCAACCCAGCGCATCCGTTTCAGTATCGGCAACGCAACCAGGCTTGACACCCTTTCTGCACATCTGGACTATCTGGAAGCAACCCGGCTGTTTCTTGGTGCAAAGACCGATGCTGCACTGGCACAACGTGAGCTTGCCACAGCATTGACACTGCCGCTTGATTCGACACGGGTCGATACGGTTTTGGATATACACCTTTCTGATTTACCCAGCACCGATGATTTTATCGCACAGGTCGAAGCATTCGATCCGCAGGGAAAAATATTTGAAATACTGGATACCAGGCTGCAGCAACAGATGCTGTACAATAAAAACCAGCTTCTCCCGGACATTACCCTGGAAGCCGGATATACCCATTCCCTTTCAGGAGATGCATTCTTTGATGACACCCATGCTTTTTCAGGCAATGCGGTCATCGCGCTTATCCTCAGATATTCTCTTCCGGTAAAATCACGCAGGATTGAGAAAGAGCTGACCGGCATTGCGCTTCAAAAAAACGCTCTCGTTCAACAGCAGTATTCGCGGGAACTCTCCAGGCAGGTGGGGGAACTGGTCATGACCTGGCAGCAGGAACTGCAGACCCTTGACATCGCTGAAGCATCCCGGCATATCTCTCAACAACTGTTTGACGCGGCAAAAGCAGGTTACGACATCGGTACGGTCAACCAACTGACCCTTGACAAGGCAGAAAATGACTATCTCGAAACGACAATCCGCTATCTCCAGAAACAGGTGGTCATGAAAAAGCTGGAGATCATTTTTGATGAAATAACTGGAACGGTCCTTTCTCGTTTTGGAGTGAAACTGGAATGAAACATACTTTTCTATTTCTGCTGATAGTAAGTATCCTTATTATTAGTACCGGTTGTGGTCGCGGTAACAGGCAGGAGATTATTGAAGAGCGCAGCACTGCCTCGCTGGTGAATCTGCGTGATATTATTACCCAGACCGGCGAAGTACATCCCGTGGTTAAAGTGGAGCTTAAATCAGAAGCAAGCGGTGTTATACAGAAAGTGTATGTAAAAGAGGGGCAGCGGATTAAAAAAGGGGGCAAGATTATCGATATCGATCCTAGCCGGCTGCTGTATAAAAAGGAACGTATGGATCTTGCGGTAAAAAAGGCACTGTTGCAGGCAAATATTGTAAAACGTAACTATGAAGATGCACGGAAACTTATCAACACCGGCTCTATCTCAGAAAAACAGCTAGCTGATTTGAAAAATGAATATGACCTTGCGACTATCACTTATAAACAGCAGCAGTTAGAATTAAAAGACATTACTGATCAGCTTAATAAAACAAAAGTCACCAGCCCGATGGATGGTATTATCACCAGCCTTGACATTGAAGCGGGTGAAATCGCGGTATCGGCAACGTCCGGGTTTCAAAACGGCACAGCTATCGCGACAATTGCTGATATTTCCCAACTGGAAGTGGTTTCACAAATAGGTGAAGTTGATTATATCCATCTGAAACAAGGGCAGCAGGTGGTTATCAAACCGGAAGCTATTGAAGGGATTCAAAGCGGCGGTACCATTAATTTTATCGCTCTCAGTGCGAAAAAGCAGAGTAAAGATGAGCTCGGCACCTTCGAGGTCCGGGTCACCATTGATTCACTTATTCCGGGCATTGCGCCCGGTATAAATGTCAATGTCGAGTTTGTTATTCTTGAAAAAAAATCTGTCCTCGGTATCCCCAATCGATTCGTTGAGAAAACCCTGAAAGACTATTTTGTAAATCGCGCTACTAAAAACAATGACGGATCTGAATCCATTGACCGTATAAAAGTTACTGTGGGAAAAACCGATTATAAACACTATGAAATTCTCTCGGGATTACAGGAAGGTGATGTAGTTGTTTATAAAGAGATTGTTGGTGATGAAAAGGATAAGAAGAATAGAAGGGGTGGTGGCCATTAGTACCTTACAGATTGCTTTCTTGT